>NZ_CAWUOL010000032.1:0-45507 GCF_963923915.1 Nodularia chucula CCY0103
TGTAGGCTTCTACTTGTGATTTTAAGTCCCCTGATTCGTTAAAATTATCCCAACTTATGTGGTCTAAAAATACAACGTTTTAAATTTAACAATTATTTCTCCTCTTAACATTGCTTTACACATTTAGGTTTTGCCTCGCCCACCTACTTAATAGCTCTAGAAAATTGTTTAAAAACACCGGATCCGACTAATAGGGATACACATTGGAGTGCCAGAAACGGGGTCTGTAACAATTTGGGAATCTAGCCCAAAGACTTCTTGCACAGTAGTTTTACTCATTACTTCCTCCGGCGTACCATAACTATAAACCCGACCTTGCTTTACTGCCACCACACAATCTGCATAACGACAAGCTTGGTTTAAATCATGTAGCACCATCACTAAAGTTCTGCCATGATTTTGGTTTAATTCCCACAGCAAGTCTAAAACTTCAATTTGATGTGCCAAATCTAAAAAAGTTGTCGGTTCATCTAATAGTAATATATCCGTATTCTGCGCCAAGGCCATTGCAATCCAAGCCCGTTGTCGCTGTCCCCCAGAAAGGGTATCTAACTCACGTTCAGCAAATTCCTTCATTCTAGTGGTTTCTAAAGCTATTTCTACAAACCGTTCATCTTCTTTAGTCCACTGTTGCATCCAATTTTGATAAGGAAATCGTCCACAAGCTACTAAGTCCCTGACGGTTAAACCTTCTGGTGCAACTGGCCCTTGAGCCAAAATGCCTAATTGTTTAGCAACATCTTTTGTGGATAACTTAAATAAATCAGCCGCATCTAAATAAACTGTGCCTTCGTGGGGTTTCAATAACCTGGCTAACCCCCGCAAGAGTGTAGATTTACCGCAGCCATTAGCACCAACCAAGGCAGTAATTTTTCCTTGGGGTATAGTTAAATTTAAATTTTTTACTATAGTTACACCGTCATAACCTAAAGTTAAGTTATTGGCTGATAGTTGATGTTCAACCTGAGTATCTAATTTCATTTTTTTCGAGTCTTTACTAATAGATAAATAAAGTAAGGAGCGCCAATTACCGCAGTCACAATCCCACAAGGAAGCTCCACGGGTGCGAAAACAATTCTGCCCAACAAATCAGCCACGACTACAAGCATGGCTCCACATATCGCAGATACGGGAATTAACCCTTGATGATTGCTACCTACTAACTGACGGGCAATGTGAGGCGCAATTAATCCCACAAACCCAATGGTTCCAGCTGTGGCGACTGCTGCACCAGAAAGCGCAGCACTAATCAATATTAAAAAACTGCGTTGTGACTCAACGCGACTACCTAAACCTTTTGCTAATTCATCACCTAAAGCTAAAGCATTTAATGGTGGGGCGCTGGCTAAAGCTAAGGGGATAAATACTATCAACCAAGGTAATAAAGCTAGTAGCTGTTCCCAACTGCGACCATAAACACTCCCAGCTAGCCAAACTAAAGCTTGACTAACATTATGAATATTACCAAATGTCACTAAGAGATTAGTAAAAGCCCCAGTGACAGCAGAAATTCCCACACCAATTAAAATCAGGCGAATCGGATGAGTACCACTATCCCACGCTAGTAGGTAAATGACTATAGAAGCAGTTAAAGCACCACCAAAGGCGGCTATAGGCAAACTTCCCGCAGGTAAATCGGGAAATAGCACAATCAAAGCCACAGCCGCTAAACCAGCACCTGCATTAACTCCAATAATACCTGGGGCGGCTAAAGGATTTCTGGTGATGCCTTGCATAATCGTTCCCGAAGTTGCTAAGGCCATCCCCACCAGTGCAGCTGTTAAAGTTCTAGGTAATCTCAGGGTTTTAATTACAAAAGCATATTCAAGATTTCCCGTATCTATGCCCAAAACTGTTTGAATTACCGCTAGGGGTGGTGTGGGATATTCACCAATGGAAGTGCTAATTACCATTGTGACTACAGTAATGATGACTAGAATGAGTAAAACAATGGGAACACGTTTTTGCAGGCGGAAAGAAATCGGAAATTTTTTGGAACGAAAAACTAAGCTGTTATTCCTCATTTTTTGATTTTATATTTGGCTAAATAAATGAAGAATGGCGCACCCACTAAGGCGGTCATAATCCCCACGGGAATTTCTTGGGGTCGAATTACCAATCTGGCAAAGATATCTGAAATTAATAGCAGGATGGCACCGAAAAGAGCGCTGTAAGGCAAAATCAATCGGTAATCTATTCCAACGAAGAAGCGGACTATATGGGGAACAATTAAACCAATGAATCCAATCCCACCAGCCACCGCTACTGCACTACCTTGAAGCAGAAAAACACTAATGGCGGCGGCAATTTTTATCCATAGAGTTTGTTGCCCTAATCCTTGGGCGATATCTTCTCCTAAACTCAGAATGGTGATTTGTCTTCCTAGCAGAAATGCCAAGGTTAAGCCAATACAAATATAAGGCAATACTTGACCTATGAGACTGGCATCAGCACCGGCTAAGGAACCTGCTAACCAAAAGCGAATTTCTTCTAATGTGCGTTGACTGACGATTAAAATGGCGGTAATCAGTGAAGCCAGTAAGGCGCTAATCGCTGCGCCGGCGATAGTCAGATTTAGAGGTGTGATCCCACTGCGACCCAGGGAAGCTAGGAAATAAACGCTGATAGCAGTAATTCCCGCACCTGCAAAGGCATACCAAATATAAACACTGGGTGCAGATGTCCCAAAAATAAAGATGGCGATGACCACAGCCAAGGATGCACCAGCATTAATTCCCAAAATGCCTGGGTCGGCTAATGGGTTGCGGGTTATACCTTGCATCAGTGCGCCAGATACGGAAATTGCTGCACCGACTATGACAGCGAGGAGCGATCGCGGTAGTCTAACTGTACGAATAATTAAATGATCTTTAGAGCCATCAAAGTCAGTCAAGGCTGTATAAACAGTATCTACAGAAATATCTGCTGCGCCAAGAGTAACGCTGAAAATTAAGCATATTAGGAGAATTAGCAATCCTAAAACTAAACCCGCAACGGGTACAGTTAAAGACTGTAAAAATCCTCTGTTTAAAGAAAAAGTCGATTTACTCATATATTTGATACTTATTATCAGGAAAGTCTAAAATGGTTGATAATATTTGTCAAGTATATGTAAAATTAAATAATATAAATCTCAGTTACTGCTGACAGGACTCAATTGCAAAATGCAATAAGTCTGTTTTTCAAAGAAAAGTATGGCAAATATAATTTCCCGAACGGACTATAAACGAACTTGGGAACAGATTAACTAAAACACCCAATATCCAACGAAAATATCTCATTAGAATTAATTCCCAAAATGGAAGGTAATGCTATTTTTCTCATACTAGGAGGACACAAAGAATTAAATCTGCAACAATTCACTAATCATCCCTAAAGTGTAAAAATATACGCATAAACCTTTAAATAAAAATATCTGTCCAATCGAACACTCTCGTCACCGTAGTCCATTTAACTTTTTGGTTAACTTGATGGCTGGTTTAGCCGCTTACACCTATTTGCCCAAAAAACCTTCCATTGATATTTACCCAAAAGATTTGCCTGCTCTACCTCCTGCCATTTTTTAGTTCCGTCGAACTCACGTTCAGTTAATAATTTATTTGGGCTAATTCATTTCTCACATTCTCCAGCATCACTTGATACATAGGATCTTGTAAACTATTTCCAAAATCTCCATTTAAGTACTGCTGTAAAAGTTTTTCAGCCGCTTTGTAATCTGCCATTGCACTGGCTTTATTATCTAAATCACGGTACATATTACCTCTGAAAAAGTATTGATCAGCATTGGGGCTACTATCACCAATTAATTGATTTAAATCGGAAATTGCTTTCTGTTTTTCCCCTAACTTTTCATAAGCCCTAGCCCGGTTCCAATATGCACCATGACTAAAACCAAACCTACCTGTATTTTGCCTAATTACTTCGCTATAGTCCGCTAGTGTCGCCTCGAAGTCTATGCTATTTAATCGCAATGACTTTTCTTCTGCTGTGTAGGATTGCAAAACCCACAGCTTTTGATGATTGCGGCGAAAACATTCGACTCGCTGACGCTTAGTGTTAATTATGACGTACTCTTGTAGAGTTTCCAGTAGCTGATAATCGGCGAATTTATCCCCCCGGTCAAAGGCTTCCGTGGAATCGGATAAAACTTCTACAATTAAAGTAGGAAATCTTTTATACGCTGGGGTTTCTTGGTCTCTTTGGTCGCAAGTTACCATCACGTCGGGATAGTAGAAACGATTTAGGGATTCAATTCTGGCTTTCATGTCAGCAATGTAAACGCGACAACCTGAACCGCGTACATGATTACGGAGAAGTGCAAACAGGTTTCCCGCAATTGTAACGTGGGAATCCAGCGCCCCCGCCATTGCGTAGATATAGCCATCAATATATTCGTGTTTGATGTCATTTTGCTCCTCCATCTCTAAGTATTCTTCAGGAGTGATGTAAATTTCCGGGTTAGCAACCATATTTAGAACCTCAAGGTATAGACTTTATTACTGGGGTTTCATCCCCAAGCCAGAAGTAAAAGGTTTTCATCCTATCTAACATATATAGCAACCGCCAAGGAGGTAGGGAAAATCCTGAATCCTTCCCCCTTGCTCCCTGCACCCTTGCCTCTTTTGGTCATGCATGAACTATTTGAGACTGTATTAAACGGTGATAAAAAAATTAGTTTACGTCAGTTTATTTTGGAATTAAGCGCTACCGATAAACGTTACTTTTTAAGAAACGAGATTTTACATAATTTTTCCGACTTCTGTCATCAATACCAAAAGCCTACTTACTTTTATTATTCTTCTTCTATTGGTAGACTAATTCATAACACCCATGAAATAATTTTAGAAGAAAATGGCACTTGGTTTGTGGTTCGTCCCAGGATTGCTAGTCAAGAAGTATGGCGACTGAAACCCGATTTTTCTGGATTTGAGTGGATGACAACCCAAGCATGGTTAGATATCAGCGATCGCCTCATTAACCGCTATCAACCGCACATTCTGGAAATCGATTTCCAACCCTTTGCGGAAGAATCCACCAGAATCAGTGACCCCAGAAACATTGGTCAAGGTCTAGCCTTTCTCAACCGTTATCTGTGTGATCAACTATGTCACGACACCCATCATTGGCTAGAGTTGATATTTCAAGCATTATATCGACTAACTTATGATCAAAAACCTTTACTAATTAGCGATCGCATTCCCTCCGGTCTTCACCTAGTCAAACAAATTAAACAAGCCCTACAATTCCTGAATCAGCTACCCCCAGAAGAACCCTATGCTAACTTTCGTTCTCACCTCCAAGAACTCGGTTTGGAACCAGGGTGGGGTAACACAGCTAGACGCATATCCGAAACCCTAGAACTTTTAAAACAACTGATTGACAATCCCCAACCAGCCATTTTAGAAGCCTTTGTCGCCCGTGTCCCCGCCATTTTTCGCGTCGTTCTCGTCTCCATACACGGTTGGGTTGGTCAACAGGATGTTTTAGGTAGAGATGAAACACTCGGACAAGTGATTTATGTCCTAGAACAAGCCCGCACCCTAGAAAATAAACTCCAAGCAGAAATTAAACTTGCTGGACTGGACTTAATCGGGATTCAACCCCATGTAATTATTCTCACCAGACTCATTTCTAACTGCGAAGGTACAGAATGTGATTTGCGACTAGAAAAAGTCCACCACACTGAAAATGCTTGGATATTACGGGTTCCCTTTGGGGAATTTAATCCTGATATTACCAACAATTGGATTTCTAAATATGAGATTTGGCCTTATTTAGAAACCTTTGCCATTGATGCCAAAAAAGAACTATTAACTCAATTTCAAGGTTGTCCAAATCTAATTGTGGGCAATTATAGTGACGGTAACTTAGTCGCCTCCCTGCTTTCCCGTAGCCTGAAAGTTACCCAGTGTAATATTGCTCATTCTTTAGAAAAACCTAAACATTTATTTAGTAATTTATATTGGCAAGACTTAGAACATCATTACCACTTTTCAGCACAATTTACTGCCGATTTAATCAGCATGAACGCTGCTGATTTCATTATCACCTCATCTTATCAAGAAATAGTGGGTACACCAGAAACAATGGGTCAATATGAGTCCTACAAATGTTTTACCATGCCCCAGCTATATCATGTGATCGATGGCATTGATTTATTTAGTCCTAAATTCAACATGGTTCCGCCGGGAGTCAATGAGAAAATATTTTTTCCTTACCGCGAAAAAGACAGGCGATATCCTGAATTGACCACCAAAGTACACGATTTGCTGTTTACTCAGAAACATCCCCACATTTTAGGACATTTAGATCATCCTGATAAACGACCAATCCTCACCGTTGCGCCCATCACCTCAGTTAAAAATCTCACGGGTTTGGCAGAATGTTTTGGTAAAAGTCCGGCTTTACAAGAGCATTGTAACCTAATTTTTATCACCAGTAGACTCTATGCAAATCAAACGAATAACTTAGGAGAAACCGAGGAAATTCAAAGACTCCACGACATAATTAATCAGTATCATCTTCACGGCAAAATACGCTGTATAGGGATGCGCCTTCCTAGTGTTGAAGTGGGAGAAGCCTACCGAATAATTGCCGATTATCAGGGAATTTATGTTCACTTTGCCCGCTTTGAATCCTTTGGTCGCAGCATTCTGGAAGCGATGGTTTCCGGCTTACCAACCTTTGTCACTAAATTTGGAGGCGCATTAGAAATTATTGAAGAGCGAGAAGATATATTTCATATTAATCCTACAGAATTAGAAGAAACAGCGCAGAAAATTTTGGCTTTCATTGAGCAATGTGAGCATCAACCAGAAAGGTGGATAGAACTTTCCCAGGCGATGAGCCAGCGCATTCATAATAAATACAATTGGAATTTAAATACAAGTCAATTACTATTACTTGCGAAAATATTTAGTTTTTGGAATTTCGCTGCTCCCGAAAATAATACCGCCAAAAATAGATATTTACAAACTTTATTTCACCTAGTTTTTAAACCCAGAGCCGAAAAGATTTTAGAACAGCATTTGCGAGATTCGGCTATGCTCCAAAAATAAGTAATTTTCATTGATAATTCGGGATTTAGCGCAGGAATTGACAATGAATAAGAAAAGCCATCATCACCATTATATCTATACAGATTGGATATTAATAGAGACTCATTTTGAGCCGGAGCAGTTGCATTCTAGAGAAACAATTTTCACCATTGGGAATGGATACCTGGGAACAAGAGGTAGTTTTGAGGAAGGCTATATTTGGGGATTACCAGCTACTTTCATTCACGGTGTCTATGATCATGTTCCTGTAGTTTATACAGAACTGGCTAATTGCCCAGACTGGCTACCATTAGTATTGACTATTAATGGCGACAGGTTCCGTTTGGATCAGGGGGAGATATTGCAGTATGATCGGCAACTGGATTTACGCCAGGGTCTTCTCTCTCGTTCTGTGCGTTGGCGCAGTCCCAGTGGCAAAACTATAGATATCAACTTTGAACGCTTTGCCAGTTTAGCTGATCAGCACGTATTAGGACAGCGCTGTGAGGTAACGCCTATAGACTTTGATGGATTGATCGAAATTGAGGCTAGTATTAACGGCTACCCAGAAAATCAGGGTTTTAACCATTGGGAAGCCATCGACCAGGGTAAAACTGAACAAGGAATCTGGCTAAATAGCCGAACTCGTGGTTCCCGAATTGATATTGGTATGGCTGCAAAAATAGTCATATCCGGGGGAACGGAAGCGGCTTTGCACGCACACACAGCCCCTGGCTACCCTACCTTAAGTGCAACTTTTTTCGCTACATCACAGCAGACGGTGATCCTAGAGAAAATCGTTACAGTTTTTACCTCACGGGATGTTTCCCAACCAGTTTTAGCAGCTCAAGAAAAATTGGCGCAGCTACCAGACTATATAACTTTGCTACAAGCCAGCACCGAAGCATGGAATCAAGTTTGGCATGACAGTGATGTGGTGATTTCGGGGGATAGTAAAGCGGCTTTTGCCGTTCGTTACAATCTCTTTCAACTGCTAATTGCTGCACCGAAGCATGATGAAAAAGTCAGTATTCCCGCTAAAACTCTTTCGGGGTTTGGCTACCGTGGTCATATTTTTTGGGATACAGAAATTTTCATTCTGCCCTTTTTAACTTTTACCCAACCAGCTCTAGCGCGTAATTTACTGAGTTATCGTTACCACACTTTAGATGGAGCGCGACGCAAGGCATCCCATTATGGCTATAAAGGGGCGATGTATGCTTGGGAAAGTGCTGTTACAGGGGATGAAGTTACACCACGTTGGTCACTTCCTAGCGATTTTTACGGTGAAGATATCAGAATTTGGTGTCGTGATCACGAAATTCACATTAGTTCTGATATTTCTTATGCTGTGTGGTATTACTGGCAAGCAACTGGTGATGATCAATGGATGCAACAGTACGGTGCTGAGATTATTTTAGATACAGCCATCTTTTGGAATAGTCGAGTTGAGTTTAATCCGGAAAAAGACCGTTATGAAATTCGGGGGGTAATTGGAGCCGATGAGTATCACGAGTTTGTTCACAATAATACCTTCACTAACCGGATAGTGCAGTGGCATTTAGAAAAAGCTCTGATAGTGAATGATTGGCTGCATCAATCTTTCCCAGAACAAGCTCAGGAATTAGAGCAGAAGTTACAACTTACGGCTGAAATTAAAACTCAATGGTCAGATATCGTCGCTAAACTTTGGATTCCTTATGACGCTGAAACGGGATTAATTGAACAGTTTGAGGGGTTTTTCCAATTAAAAGATATTAACTGGAATGACTATGAATCACGCACCCAGTCGATGCAAGGGATTTTGGGGATTGAAGAAACTAATAAGTTGCAGGTACTGAAGCAGCCAGATGTATTGATGCTGTTGTATATGATGCGGGAATTAGGAGATTTTCCCTACAATCAAAAATCATTACAAGCAAATTGGGATTATTACGCGCCCCGCACTGATATTACTTATGGTTCCTCACTTGGCCCGGCAATTCATGCGATTTTAGCTTCAGATTTAGGCAAATCGGCGGAGGCTTATGAACTGTTTATGCAAGCTGCAATGGTGGATCTTGAAGATCTCCGAGGTAACGCGGCGGACGGTATTCACGGGGCGAATGCTGGGGGAATTTGGCAAGCTGTGGTGTTTGGTTTTGGTGGAATTAAACTCACGGAAAGTAGCCCTGTGGCTCATCCCCATTTACCCAAGGGGTGGACAGGATTGAAGTTTAAATTACACTGGCGCGGAAAATGGCATGAGTTTGATTTACGTCCCAAACAAGTCCCCCAGGAGGAAAGCAACAACGGATTTATCTTATTTGCTCCTTCGTCTTCCCACACTTCTAAGATTCAAGGGGTAATTTTTGATTTAGATGGTGTGTTAACTGATACAGCAGAATATCACTATCAAGCTTGGCAGAAATTAGCCGATGAGGAGGGTATGGAGTTTAATCGGCAAGATAATGAGGCGTTGCGGGGGATATCCCGTCGGGCTTCTCTGATGCTGATTATTAAGAATAGACAATATTCTGAAGCCCAAATTCAGGAAATGTTGGAGCGTAAAAATGGTTACTATGTGGAGCTAATTAAAAATATTACACCCCAGGATGTGTTACCGGGTGCGATCGCTTTATTGGATGAGTTGCGAGAACAGGGTATAAAAATCGCCATCGGTTCAGCCAGCAAAAATGCTCAGGTGGTTGTAGAACGTTTGGGAATTGCTGATCATGTGGATGCCATCGCAGATGGTTATAGTGTACAACAACCGAAGCCAGCCCCTGACCTGTTTCTCTATGCAGCCGAGCAAATAGGAGTCCCACCGGAGCAATGTCTAGTTTTTGAAGATGCGGCGGCGGGTGTGGAAGCTGCTTTGGCTGCTGGGATGTGGGTTGTAGGTTTAGGCCCCTCGGAACGGGTGGGTGCAGCTCATGTTGTTTTACCTAGTCTGGCCGGTGTGAGGTGGGCGGAGTTGCAGCAGCAACTGTTGGAAGGAAATAACGAACCGCCAAGTCGCCCGCGCGCAGCGATGCCCGGAAGGGCTGTAGGTCGCCAAGAGAAGAAGGAAAAGGCGGGTAAGGATTGATAAGTTTTTAAAGGAGACGATGTGATGTCTAAATCAGGAAGAACACGGGAAAGACTGCAATCAATGAGAAATATTCCTCAGCAACTCATTAACTATATCTCAGAAGCAGTTAGTAGAATTTTTAGTCCCAGAGATGACGACTATCCAGCCACAGGAGTTCAACCCTTTGAAGGAGATCCCCCTGATAAAAAAAACGACTAAAACCTCCGCGTACCTCTGCGTTTAAACCAAAGCCTTCAGCAAAGCCTGAAGTTTCAGCTGTACCTCAGCAAATTCTTTTTCTGGATCGGAACCGGCGACGATACCAGCACCAGCATACAACCTCGCGCGATCGCCATCTATTAAAGCTGAACGAATCCCCACAATAAACTCACAGTTACCCTTAGCATCTATCCAACCCAAAGGTGCAGCATATAATCCCCTCTCAAACCTTTCATAACGCCGAATTTCTGCACAGGCAAAATCTCTGGTAGCACCGGCCACGGCTGGGGTAGGATGCAGTTGGGAGACTATCTTTAAAGGGTGGACATTAGGGGGAACAATAGCTGTAATTGGTGTCCATAAATGCTGGATGTTCGATAATTGTCTTAGCCGTGGGGCTAATTTCTGGGGTAACAAACCTAGCTGGGTGAGGCGTTGAGTGATAAAATCAATGACTAGAGAATGTTCATGTCTTTCTTTGATACTATTTAATAAGCGATTGGCATTGGCCGCATCTTCAGCAGGTGTTTTACCTCTGGGTGCAGAACCAGCTAAAGCATCAGAAATTAACTCTTGATTATGAATAGTAATTAATCTCTCTGGACTAGCACCAATAAAGTTCTGTCCCTTACCGTTGCTGGTAGAAAAAATATAACAATTAGGATGTGTTCGCCGGAGATTATTTAATGATTTAAATAAATTAAAATAGTTACTAGATTTGACATCTAAGGCATTTGCCAGCACAATTTTAGTTAAATAGCTAGAGCGAATTTTCTCGACAGCAGATCCCACCGCTTGTTTAAAATCTTCAGCATTAGTTACAGACCGTTTGCGAAATTTATTTGGTAACTGCTCTACATTTGCCGATAAATCTTCTAAAGTCTGAATTTGGTTGATTTTATCCTGCAAATCCTGCAAGATATTTTCTACGTTTGTGCTGGCTTGGATAATGATATTGTTGACTAATATACAGTGTTTATTTTTAATACCTATTTGCCAACGAGGTAGAAAAACTGTAGCTGATGGAAATGGGTAATCTATTTGGGCATTTTGATCAAAAAAGCTGAAATAACAAAAAAAGTGTGCGCCTGCAAAATTTGAGTGATTGTCACCAAAGTTTATAATATTTTTTAGACAAGATTTGATATAATTTTCAGCCTGTTTAAAACGATCTTTGCCATCAATTTCTAATTTTGTCACGGTATCGATGGCGGCGATCGCTTCTTTTTTACCCTGATTCTCAAAGTAAAAATTTATTTCATTTGCTTGCGTAAGTTTATCTAGTACCAGTAAGGGATCTACCCAGTTAATCTCCAGCGAAATACTCACAATTTGCCGACAATTATTGTTGAAGCAATTTTCCTGAACGTTTAACAGAAAATTGTATAGGTCTTTGTGTTTGACAAAGAAGTTGCTGCGACATGGTGAAACTGTCATGGATCTAGCAAGAGTAAACTTTTTTTAAGTTAACTTCCTAAAGTGTAATTAAACGTGGTCGTATTTCTACAGGTAACATATTCAGTTGCCACTTTACCAGAGTATAGTTTGTTGTATTTATGGTATTCCTGGATGTTGAACATCCATCTCTGGCTTTGATTTGCAGCTAAAAAGTGAGTGTTACTAACGAAAGGTGAACCAGCCACAGGAAATTCCCTAAGTGTGGCACTTAACTAGTATTTAGTAAAGCCCAAAGTTCCCACTGTGGAATTAGGTGCAAGGGTGCTGGTGTGTCTCGAAAGTGTAAAATTTTATGTATGGGTAAGGTTACTGTAATCTCATTAATCACGGCTGATGACTACAAAGCAGGTTTTCAATCCTCAGATTAAATTATGGATGGCGGCAATTAAACCGCCAATGTACAGCGTTGCTATTATGCCTATTTGGGTAGGAACAGCAGTGGCTTTTGCAGAAACCCAGAGTTTTAATTTAGGAGTATTTGTTACTTTTATAGCAGCGGCAATTCTAATTTTAGCCTGGGAAAATATCAGTAATGATGTCTTTGATTCGGAGACGGGAATTGATCAAAATAAACATCATTCTTTAGTAAATTTAACTGGGAATAAGTTATTAATATTTTGGTTAGGAAACCTGTGTTTGGTTTCTGGGTTGTTGGGAATAGTGGCGATCGCAATTTGGCAAAAAGATTTTACTGTCATCGGCTTAATTCTGCTGTGCTGCGCTTTGGGCTACACATACCAAGGGCCACCCTTTCGCTTAGGATACCAGGGTTTGGGCGAAATTATTTGTTTTTTTGCCTTTGGCCCCTTGGCGATCGCCGCAGCATATTACAGCCAAAGTCAAAGCTGGTCAATGACTAGTTTAGCAGCCTCGGTGATTGTAGGTATTGCCACCAGTTTAGTTTTATATTGCTCCCATTTTCACCAAGTTGAGGATGACATCGCCGCCGGCAAGCGATCGCCTGTAGTGCGTTTGGGTACGGCAAAAGCAGCAAAACTCCTCTATTGGTTTACTGGTAGTATTTATCCCCTGATTTTGCTATTTGTTTTATTGGGTATGTTCCCCGTGTGGACTTTGTTGAGTTGGCTGAGTTTACCTTTTGCTTTCCAGTTATGTCGCCATGTGCAGCAAAATCATCACATACCAGAAAAGGTGAGTAATTGTAAGTTTATTGCGGTTAATTTACATTTTTTCTGTTGTTTTCTATTTGGTTTGGGGTTTATGTTGGGACGTTGATCAAGAATTTTTATCACGCAGAGGCGCATACTTCGACTTTGTTCAGTAAGAGAGTTTTAAAAGTTTTGGGTGAATTAATTCGCTACTACACAAACTTAGTCCGCGCAGGCGGACTAAGGTACAGAAACCTGAAACCCAAGCAGGTGGGTTTTGCCTGTATAGCCGCGATTTCTAATCGCCAGGGCTATTTATCAAGGATATGTTGAAAACTGTGTCTAACGGTTATCCCTTTGATTTTCGTTGCTATCGGCGGCGGTTTTTGCAGCCACTAGTTACTAGTCATGGGATTTGGCATACCCGTGAGGGTATCATTATTAGTCTGGGTGGCTGTGCTTGGGGAGAAATTGCCCCTATTAGTTGGTTTGGATCGGAAACTCTAGAACAGGCTTTAGATTTTTGTCGCCAATTACCCGCAGATATTACAGAGGAGATGATTTTCTCCATACCGGATAATTTACCCGCTTGTCAATTTGGCTTTGAGTCCGCGTTGACGGAAATGAAGAGTTGGGAGAACAAGCAAAATTCTTCCCCCCTGCCCCCTGCCCCCTGCCCCCCTGCCTCTTTACTACCATCTGGAGAGGCGGCGTTAAATCAGTGGAAAAAGCTGTGGAAGCTGGGATATCGCACGTTTAAATGGAAGATTGGGGTGGATGCAATTTCTCAGGAATTGAAAATTTTTGACTTATTGACGCGGAGTTTACCACCTGCTGCCAAATTGCGATTAGATGCTAATGGGGGACTCAGCTATGAGGAAGCGAAATTGTGGCTGGAGATTTGTGATAATATTCCGACAAATATTGAATTTCTTGAACAACCATTGCCTGTGTCCCAATTTTCAGAGATGTTGGAATTGAGTGCTGCTTTTCAGACTGCGATCGCCTTAGATGAATCTGTCGCCACACTCCAGCAACTTCAGCACTGCTATCAACAAGGTTGGCGAGGAATTTTTGTGATTAAACCAGGGATAGCCGGTTCACCCTCTCGTCTGCGACAATTTTGCCAAAAGCATCAAATTGATGCCGTATTTTCCTCAGTATTTGAAACAGAAATTGGCAGAAAAGCAGCACTCCAACTAGCAGCAGAATTATCTCAGCCAAATAGGGCTGTTGGTTTTGGCATCAACCATTTTTTAGAGGGTTAAAAACTTTTGGACAATCTTTTAACCCGCGCAGGCGGGTTTTACCTGTATAGCCGCGACTTTTAGTCGCCAGGGTTAGTAAATTTAAAAAAAACTAATTTAAATGTCCATAGAACCACCAATATTTTATCTAAACCAACTGGCTGACACAGATTTTCTCATCGGCGACAATAATCAACAATTTCAGCAATTAGCCTTAGAATTATATTTACAACTCAAGCAGCTATTAACTTCTGGAATTACTCCCAAAGTCATCCTAGCCGAACGTGAACCAGTGAGATTTCTTGCCGGATTTATTGCCGCTTGTGCAGCTAAATGTCCAGTTTTTTTATGTAATCCCGACTGGGGAAAACAAGAATGGCAACAAGTTTTGGAATTAGTAAAACCTGATATTATTTGGGGAAGAGGAGAAACAGAAATCAAAATTTCCCCTCATAGTTTCTCTCACCATTCCCCATTCATCATGATTCCTACAGGTGGTTCATCGGGAAAGATTAAATTTGCCATCCATACATGGGAAACCCTCATCGCCTCTGTACAAGGATTTACAGAATATTTTCAGTTAACCGAAGTCAATTCCTTTTGTGTTTTACCACTATATCATGTTAGTGGTTTAATGCAATTTATGCGTTCCTTCACCACTGGAGGTAAATTAGCGATGCCTTCGGCTAGCGTAGCTATCGCACCATTGAAAACCTTAACCTCTACCCCAGAATATCAGATTAACTCCACAAATTTTTTTATATCTTTAGTCCCCACCCAATTACAAAACCTCCTAGAAAACCCCCAACTAACACAGTGGTTATCCCAATTCCAAACAGTGCTTTTAGGAGGTGCGCCAGCCTGGGAAGAACTATTAGCAAAAGCCAGATTTCATTGCATTAGATTAGCCCCAACCTATGGAATGACAGAAACAGCCTCTCAAATTGCCACCCTCAAACCCGATGACTTCTTAAATGGTAAAATTAACAGTGGTCAAATTCTCCCTCATGCACAGATAACAATTCGCAATCCCCAAGGTGAAATTTTAAATAGCAATCAAACCGGAAATATCACCATTCAGGCGAAATCATTAACTCTCGGCTACTATCCGCAAACCTGGGAAAATCAAAATTATTTGCAAGTTGACGACCTGGGATATATAGATTCACAAGGTTATTTATATATTGTCGGACGTAGCAGCGATAAAATAATCACAGGGGGAGAAAACATTTACCCAGCCGAAATTGAAGGAGCAATTAGATCAACTCAAATGGTAACTGATGTTTGTATCATCGGCTTACCAGATAAACACTGGGGACAAGCAGTAACAGCTATTTACATTCCCAAAAATTACCAAATTTCCAGCTTCAAACTGAAAATAGAACTCCAGAAAAAACTCAGCAAATTCAAAATTCCCAAACACTGGATTCCTGTAACCAACCTACCCCGAAATCCCCAAGGAAAAATCAATCACCAACAGCTACAAAAAATCGCCACAGAACATCTACAAAATCTCCCGTGACTTTATTCTCTCCTCCCCCTCTGCATCGTGGCGTTTAGTTTCCAACCACTTAATCATCTCCGCAGATAAATCCTGCTTACTTCTACTAATTGGATTAATACAAACGTGTCTAGTAACCGCCTTAGCCACCAGCACATTTTCCACTACAATTTCATAATGAACTTCAAACTTATTAACAGCTAACTTGTGAGGAACTAAACTAACAATTAACTTATCCCCAGAGAACATCGGGCGAAAAAAATCAACATTCCCATGAACAACAGGAACAGCTATAGATGGATTAGTAAAAAAATCTTTGAGATGAATACCCGATGCTTCTAAAGATGCTTCATAAGCTTCATGACAAATAGACAAAACATTAGCAAAATAAACTACTCCAGCCGCATCTGTATCTCGAAGGTTAATAGTGCGGTGATAAATAAAAGACATGATTTATTAGTTCGTAATTAGCACAGCCCACTTGATAATAATAAACCACAGCCTAACATCAAATAAATTCCAAATTACGAATTACGAATTATTTCAAAGGTTGGTAAATATCCTCAGAACTAGGGTTAAGGTAGGGACGCTGCAAATCAATCAAATGCTGAGAAAAATGTTGATCAATCACCCCCATGCGTTCCTCCATTGCATTTTTCCCCTTTTCCCAAGCCTCCAACAAAGCATTAGCAACAATTTGACAACGGTTCATCCCAAAACTTTCCTGGGTGGCGAATTTTTGGGTTGGTTCTTCAGCTAAACCCAAACCTGGGGCTAAAAACTTCGTAAACAAAGGTATTTCAGCTTGGAAATGAGATTGATACTCTGTATAAACAGCCTGAAGAATTTTGTGCAGCGCTGGATAGTCCTGACGTTCAAAATAAAGTATACCTGAGTCATAGCGTCCATATCCAGCAGGATTATAGAGAACCTGAAAAGTAAAAGGAATATTAGCGCCATTGAGTTGTTTGGTCAATCCATCCATGCAGGCGATCGCACCCTTTGAGGTAAAATTAAAATAGATTCTCCCTATACCCAAATCCGCATCTGGAATACCTTGGTTTTCCTGTCCCACATTACTAACTGCTAAATAACAGCCCTTTTGCAGCCGATTTTTAGGCATCCAAATTGCTACTAATTCCCCCACTTTGGGAGATTTTTTACTAGGTTTGAGATGACAGTCAGGCTCAATATATAATGTTAAACCACCTTTAGTTACTGCCATACTACCATCCGGTTCCAGCGTCAATACTTGCCAACTGGGGTCAAAATAACCTTTCCCATGATTGTTAATTTGTAGTTGTTCGTAAAAGTCCCAATCAACATCTAAACTGGAAGTGGTTTCTAAATTTTGATGTCGCAAGCAATTAGCCGTTGTGATATTCACAGCTAAAGTTCTTTGGAGTGAACCGTTGTAATATATACCGTATAGAAAATTTCGCAGTAAAAGATTCAGATATTTATGCTGTAAATCAGCAGGATTTTTTTGAAATCTCTCTGCAACTTGAGGCGGTAAACTAAAAGGTTGATAATGAGGATGATAAATACAGAAGTTGGACTTGACTTCGATATTACTAGCAATATCCAATAGAGAAGTTAGCAAAGGATTTTGGACAGATTTTAGCATTAATAATTAACTCAGTAAAATTTCACAAAAACTTTCATTAACAACCCCGTAGGCGAGTTTTTTGGTAATAAATGGGAACCAATCCTGCTGCTTTTTGAGGTTTAGTAAACTCATGGATTTTCGCCCAAGGTTTCACAATCTCCGACTCAGACAACCCGAAAATATTCACTAAAGATTCTTCTGGGATGGTAAGGAGATTTTTAGCAAACTGAAGCATACAAATCTCTCTATCGCCAAAATATTTCCCATAATTAATACTTGCTTGAATTTGATTAATCAGCGCCAATCCTGTAAACTTGACGACTTGCACCACAAAATCGCTGCGGTACTCCAAAATCATCGGGAAAGCATTCAAATAAGCCCGAATTAATGCCTGTAATGAAGGTTGTAGCATCTCTAAGGGTGTCATGGCTAAATGTAGCGATTCTTCAAACTCAATGGTAGGATCTACCACCAAACTAGAAAGCCAAATTCTTAAATAGCTGGCGATGAGAGTACCCAAATCAAAAGCCGGATCTCCCCAACCGCAGGCTTCCCAATCAATCATTCTCACTAAGCAATTATCTAGGTGATGCCAACGAGAATGAATTAAGATATTATTTAAGCTCAAGTCGTTATGAGTTAAGCAGCAAGGTTGCCATTCATAACCCAAATTTGCGATCGCAGATACTAAACTCTCATAACGTTGATAGAGACGGTAAAACTTTAAAGCCTCAGTAGGCACTTTACCAAATATTTCTGGAGTAATTGAATCTAATCCTTGGGCTGGATTGTAAAAACTATAGCGAAACTGTCCTTGAGGCGCAGTCGCCATAAAATTCCGATATTCTCGGTGTTGGAAGGTAGCATGATGTAGTTCTGCTAACGTCGTACCAATAGCAGTAGCAATTTCAGGCGGGAAAATATCATTTTGGTTATAAAATTTACCCAGTTCGGAATATTCACTCAAGTAATTACGCACAATGATGGAATTGTCTTCATCAAAATGTAATACCAGTGGCGAGAGAGTTGCAATATTTCCTATAACTGGAAACTGCTGTAGCAATTCGTGAAATAGCCATTCATTAAAAAACTCATGGGAATTATCATCATCTAAATTAAGTTTTTGCTTAACCAGCAGTTTTTGATTATCTGCTAAAACCACCAATAGATTTAAGTTATCGTGGCTACTTTTTAGCAACTCATATTTATTTGATGCTCTATCTTCTGAGCAACATATACCTGTTTCTTGCAGATACTGAATAACGTTGTGAGAAGACAGTGGTAATAACATATATGATGTCCTACTTCGTAAGATTGCTGATAGAATTACTATTAATTGAGATTAATTCAGCTTTAGCAGTTTGGGTAAACAGTAACAATTACTCCCAACTATTAATATCTCATTTGTCCGATTAAAACCTGCCATAATGGCAAGAACACTGGAATTTTTACTGGAAATTGCGTTACTAAACCCTATAAAAGCTTTAACACTATCTGCTGATCGACAACAAAAAAACTACCTGGGGATGGATATTGTCAGATATAAACATTCATCTCATTTTAATTACAGTTGAGTATTCACTAATTAGTATTCTCAACAGCTATAGTTAAATCACTGTAATCCTCAACACCAGAAAAATTATATACAGCATTATTTTCATTTATCATCACCAACGCCAAAAAACCGGAAATTTTCCGACTCTAGGCGTTATTTTTTTCTTAAAAAATAATAATATATGTTCAATCAATAACTTTTCTAGCAACCGCAGGCAGGGGGGTGTGGGAAGTGTGGGAAAAGATTGTTACTATCTAATACCCAATACCCAGTCCCCAATACCCAGTCCCCAATCCCCAGCTATTTTTGTGACAAGGAGCAATTTGTATAGTATAAATGTATTATAAAAAATATCTGACCTCAAACCTGTATCAGCATCATCTGATCCATTCATGCACCATGAACACCAATACCAACATCCCCAAAATTACCATTAATCCCCCAGGCATAAACTTACGTGTTTTAGCAAATCTTAATGCAAAGAAAATCACTAAAATTCCAGTCACCAAAACTGCTACAATCAAAGCCCAGGTTTGACCTTGGATCTGAAAGTAAGCGGCAACAAGCAGCAATAAACCACTAATAACACCACTAAAAAGGGAAATTTGACTCTGAGCCTGAATGTAGCCGATGATCCCACCAATAATCGCTAAAATACCATAAGCTAGTGCAGCAATTATACTTAAATTCATAGTTAAAACCTATGTAGAGTTTGATTTTGCTGCTAGGGTTAGCAGACATTCCACCATACCCCTTTAGCTACACCACCTGATGGATAATCCACAAATGCCAAAAGCCAGTAGTTCATCTTATAGCCATAGCCAGGTGCAATTCCTGCAATGTCAAGCAGCATCACTTTTACTCTACCAATCGGTTCTGGAAAGCGAAGTGGGGATCGCATTTCTTGACCTGTTGCAAGCTATACGCTACACTGATGCCGATGCACGGAGTTGTCTGAAAGCCTATGGTAATTATTTTTATGCCTTAACTGCTAGATATCAAAATTGGGAGGATTACCTAATTACTCACATTATTAATGCCGATAATCCTTTTAGTAGAGTGGCTCAACAGCAAAATTTTGAGGATTTACCCCGTGCTTTAGTAGCGGCAGTGGAGCATGATTTACAAGTGTTGCAAAATCTTTATGAATGTAGCAGCGCTGCTTTGAGTGAGTGGGTAAAAACTGTGGCTCATTTGCCAATTTCACCTATTGTCTGGTACAGAGAGCCAAATACCACCATAGAAAGCAAATTAATCCTGTCCCTAAAAAATTTAGATAATTGGGCTGATGCTGTAGAAGAGTTAGCAGCTTATTATCGGCAGTTCGGCACAGGCTTATTTGCAGAATATCACGCTTTGCGCTGGCAAGAAAATAAATTTATTGGCATTAAGTATCCTGACACCATCAAGCTGAATACTCTGGTGGGTTATGAGGAGCAACAAGCAACTTTAGTCAAAAATACAGAGTTTTTATTATCAGGACAGGTCGCACTGCACATACTACTTTATGGTAGTCGAGGATCGGGAAAATCTTCTTTGGTGAAAGCTTTGTTAAATGAGTATAGCCACCGCCATCTCCGCTTGCTGGAAGTCGCCAAATCTGACTTGCAGAATTTACCGAAAATTGTGGAAATGTTGCGGGGAGTACCCCAGAAATTTATTATCTTTGTGGATGACCTGTCCTTTGAAGAAGATGATGATGGTTTTAAAGCTCTGAAAGTAGTTTTAGAAGGAAATTTAACTGCACGTCCCCAAAATGTAGTTGTCTATGCTACCTCCAATCGTCGCCACTTGATTCGGGAGTATTTTGGCGATCGCCCAACCCCCAAAGACAACGATGAGATCCATGCTTGGGATACAATGCAGGAAAAGCTGTCATTTAGCGATCGCTTTGGTCTAACGCTCACCTTTGAACCAGCCGATCAAAAAACTTATGTAAAAATTGTGCAACATTTAGCAAACCAAGCCAAAATTAATATTACTCCAGAAGATTTAGAATATCAAGCATTACAATGGGCAACCCGCCACAATGGTCGTTCTGGAAGAACAGCTAGACAGTTTATCGACTTTTTAAAAGCAGATTTAGCACTATCCCACCCAACTAATACCTCAAAATTAATTAGCTGCCAAGGACAATCTTAATTACAGCTATTATGCCCAAAATTTAAAAATACTTAAAAATAGCAATTTAGTAATATCAAAATAATAGTGAACAGTGGTAATGGCATTAACAACTATCTATTCTGACAACTCAAATACGCTAAAAAGAACCAATATGCAATCAGCAATGATCAGCAATCGATATATTCTAGGCATAGTTGCCTTTAGTGTGAGTTTTGGTATTAGCCTCGTCCCCAACTGGGATTTGAATCAAGCCTTAATTACTGGTATAATTACCATACTTGCCACCTATGCAGCAGCCTTATTTATTGATAAGCGTCGTAGCAATCATGAGATGCTAATTTTAACTTCCCACCGTAAGCGAATTAAAGAAATGGAGGGACTAAAACTCCGGATTGTTAAAGAAATTAACCAAACAGAAGAGCTATGTAAGCTATTATATGCCGAATCTAAAAAACTGGAAAAACAAATATTAAATTCTCGTAATCAACGGGATGGAATACATCGAGATTTGGGAATATTTGCGGCACAAAAAAAGCAATTAGAAATCGAAAGTATTAACCTCAATTTCAATATAGAAAATCTCACACACAATCAAGCAGAACTAGATAATGCTTGTTCTCAACTCACAACAGAAAAACGTCGCCTGGAGTTGAACTGTAATACATCTCGTGCTGAAATGATGCAGTTGAAAAATCGTATTAGCGAACTTCAGCACGAAAAACAAGAACTGGAGAGTAATGTCAGTCTGCTAGGTAGACTCAAACCCCAACTAGAGGAAAAAATGTATGAACTACGACTTGAAACTCAAGAACTAGAAACGCAGCAAAATCAGCAACAAGAATTATTAGTATCTACAAAAACTGAAAGGGATAATTTAGCAGATAATGTCAATTACCTTCAAAGTAAAATCGCAGAAAAGCAATCAGAATTACAGCAGATAGTAGGTCAAATTTCCTTATTGCAAGAAGAAAGGGACTTATTACAAAGCCAAGTTTGGGAATTACTCCAACAAACAGAAACATTAAATCCAGAAGCGTCACCGGAGAACTTGAATCAAGATGGAAATGATCTGTTTTCCTTTGCTGAATTAATCGCTCCTTTAGATAAGAATGGGTCAGATGAGATATTACCTGAAGAATGGCATGATTTTTTAGAAATCCTACCCAAACATGAAATCCAGGTTTTAAAAGCCATAGTAGAACAAGATAATCCCCAGGGAATGATTAAACAGATTGCTGAAGCCAATATTACTATGCCAAATCTTTTAATAGATAATATCAATGAACACGCAAATGATACCATTGGAGAATTAATTATTGAACCCAGTGGGGAAATTCCTCACGTATATGAAGAGCATCTACTCCATATCAGAAAAATACTTACTATATATGAAAATCTGATCCTTAGACAAGCCTCCTCAAATTAACAAGTGTATATCCTCTACCAGAAGTGTTGATAATTCCGTGAAGTGAACTACATGGTTAAGCCCAAAATCTCTAAAAAAATTTCCACTGCTTTAATCAACTCTCTTGGCGCAGGAGTAGTACCGAGAACAGGAGTTGAACAAATTGCAGTGGGAAGAGAAAAAGAATTTCAAAGCCTATTTCAAAATCTTAATGACATCGCAGAAGGTGTATCAGCATTTCGGTTTATAATTGGCAACTATGGCTCAGGTAAAAGTTTTATATTACAATTAATTCGTAACCGCGCTATGGAGCAAGGTTTTGTGGTATCTGATGCTGATTTATCTTCTTCACGGCGATTAGCAGGAAGCCACAATGAAGGTTTAGCAACTTACCGAGAATTAATGAGTCACTTGGCGACAAAAACTCGTCCTGATGGTGGTGCTTTAGTTTCAATTTTGGAAGGATGGATTAATAAAATTCAACAAGAAGTTGTTAAAGAAACTAATTTGCGTCCCAATGATGATGGTTTTGATGACCAAGTTGAAGCCAAGATTAGGGAAGTAGTGCAGTATATTGAAGATTTAGTACATGGTTTTGACTTTGGAAGTGTAATTATTGCTTATTGGCGTGGCTATCGCTTAGATGATGATAATTTAAAAAATGCCGCTATGCGTTGGCTGCGGGGAGAATTTAATACTAAAACTGAAGCGAAAGCAGCGTTAGGAGTCCGGGTAATCATTGATGATGATAGTTGGTATGATTACATCAAATTATTTGCTAAATTTGTGGCAGAGATTGGTTATAAAGGACTATTAGTTTTAATTGATGAAGCTGTAAATTTATACCAAATATCAACTACAGTCACCCGCGAACGGAACTATAACAGACTGCTGACGATGTTTAATGACACTATGCAATGCAAAGCGGAACATCTGGGGATTTTTATTGGTGGAACAACCAGATTTTTAGAAGATCCGAATCGCGGACTATTTGCAGACAAAGCTTGGCGCAGACGTACAAAGGAAAGCCGTTTTGCTACACAGTCAGGGGTTCAAGAACAGTTAGGGCCAGTTATTCGGCTTAACCCGTTGAGTGAAACAGAAATTTTGACACTTTTGCAACGTTTAACTGAAATTCATGCTCTTAATTTTGGTTATCAACAAGTTTTGAAGAATCCTGAGTTAAAGGAATTTGTACAAGAAATTGTCTCTCGTTTAGGTGCAGAGGCTTTACTTACTCCTGGGGAAATTGTCCGGGATTTTATTAGTTTGTTAAATATCTTGCATCAAAATCCGGAGATGAATTTTACTGAATTAATTCATGGTTCTAAATTTCAGCCTACTGCTTTGGGTAAAGATGCAGATGAGGATGATGGTGCAGCAGAATTTAGTTTATGATTCACAAATATTAAACGCAGATGGACGCAGATAAACGCAGATAATTTTGTACTTTATTAGAGTAGAAGCAATTATTAAGAGTTAAACGAAAATGGCAACTTTAACTATTCGTTTACCAGATGACAAGCACAACAGATTAAAAGAACTTGCTCAAGCCAAAGGTATAAGTATCAATAAGCTGATTGAAGAACTTTCTACTATCGCTCTAGCCGAATTTGATGCCAATACAAGGTTTAAAGCAATGGCCGCAATGGGTAACTCAGAAGAAGGCTTAAGAATATTAGCCAAACTTGATGAGCAATTGTAGGGTAGCAAAAATGCCCCAGATTATACAGTAAGTCCAGGGCATTTTCAGATTAATTATCGCATTGTCACAAATTCTTCAGCAGAACTGGGATGAATGCCGATTGTGGCATCAAAGTTAGCTTTAGTAGCTCCCATTTTAACTGCGATCGCCACCCCTTGGATAATCTCAGCAGCGTTTGTTCCTACCATGTGCGCTCCCAAAACTTTGTCATTGGTTTGATCAACGACTAATTTCATCATGGTTTTTTCGTCTTTACCAGCTAAGGTATAGTACATGGGGCGAAAGCGACTGCGATAAACTTTGATAGCATCACCATATTTGGCTCTGGCTTCGGCTTCAGTTAAACCCACAGTTGCAGCTTCTGGTGTGGTAAAAATAGCTGTTGGTACATTTTCGTAACTCATCCGGCGACACTTTTTGCCAAATACTGTATCTGCAAAGGCGCGACCTTCGTTAATGGCCACGGGAGTTAAATTAATATTATCTGTACAATCTCCCACTGCATAGATATTTTCTTCCGCAGTTTGACTGTATTGATCAACTATAACTGCACCATTCTCGTCTAACTGGACTTTGGTATTTTCCAAACCTAATTTTCCGGTATTGGGTTTACGCCCTGTGGCTGCTAAACTGACAGCATCAACAATTACTGTCTCCTCAGCATCACTATCACCACGAACTGTCACCTTCAGACCTGTATCAGTCTGCTCAATATTAGTAATTTCGCTGTTGTTAATAATTTTGATCCCGTGGTTCCCCATTGCTTGCTGAATTTCAGTTTGCAAATCTTCATCGAAACCGCGTAAAATTTTATCGCTGCGAATGATTTGAGTAACTTCGCTTCCTAGTCCGTTGAGGATACAGGCAAACTCTGTGCCAATATAACCTCCGCCCAAAATCACTAGGCGCTGGGGTTGTTCTTTGAGGTGGAAGATATCATCAGAGGTAATTGCATATTCAATTCCGGGAATATCTGGCTTGACAGGATGCCCACCTACAGCTACTAATATTTTATCTGCGGTGAGTTGGCGATCGCCTACTTTAATGGTGTGAGCATCAATAAATGTCGCGTATCCCTGCACAAGTTCAACTTTCGACTTATCCAGCATCCCTTGATAGATACCATTCAGGCGAGTCACTTCATTGTTGACCACCGTAATCATTTTTTCCCAATCTAGAGAGCTTTTAACTGCACTCCAACCGTATCCTTGGGAATCTGCGAATAATTCAGGAAAATGGGAAGCATAGACCATTAACTTTTTCGGGACACAGCCACGATTTACGCAGGTTCCGCCGAGTCGGTCAAACTCAGCCAGCCCTACTTTGGCTCCATATTCCGCAGCGCGTCTGGCTGTGGCAATACCACCAGATCCTGCACCAATTACAAATAAGTCGAAATCGTAACTCATGTGTTGCGTCCCTCAAGTTTTCAATTTTCAATATAGGGACTGGGAATAGGGAAAAGTTTTTTTAATTCCCCATATTTAACTCCCAATACCCAGTCCTTAAAAATATTACACAGCAGCAGGAGTTTACGCTTGTTTGAGGTAATTCAGCATGGTGTCTGCGTCGGAAACTTCAAATGGATCGGTAGGACAGTTATCTTCATAACCAGGCTCAATGAAAATCTTTTCAATTTTGCCGTCATTCACGACCATTGAGTAACGCCAAGAGCGCAGACCAAAGCCCAGGTTAGATTTATCAACTAACATCCCCATTTTACGGGTAAATTCCCCATTACCATCGGGGAGTAAAGATACCTTATTAGCTCCTTGTTGTTTGCCCCACTGGAACATGACAAAGGCATCATTCACAGATATACAAATTACATCATCAATTCCCAAGCCTTTGAATTGATCATACAGTTCTTCGTAGCGGGGAAGGTGAGAAGTGGAGCAAGTGGGGGTAAAAGCTCCAGGCAATGAAAATACTACTACACGCTTGCCACCGAAAATATCTTTTGTAGTGCGATCTTCCCAACGGAAGGGGTTAGCACCACCAATGGACTCGTCACGCACACGGGTTTTGAATAAGACGTTGGGGACTTTTTCGATAACAGCCATATTAATTTTCGATTTGTTGAGCTTTAACTATCTCAGAATAATTCTGATTTAAGAGAATTTCAATAGTTATAAATACTTATTTATTTGATTAGTTCACATATAATACAAATTTATGAATGGGGGAGATTATAATGGGGGAATCGTTAAAATGCAAAATGTAGCGGCAAATATGCAACAAGAGGCACACACAATTATTCAAACCTTAAAATCTAAGGGTTTGAGGGTGACTCCTCAGAGGTTCGCAGTTTATGCAAATTTGTTATCTCGGTCTGATCACCCTACAGTTGAGACGATTCTGGCGGATCTCAACAGAGATTTTCCTGTGTCATCTCAGGCGACTATATATAGTTCTCTACAAGCCCTCAGAGAAGTAGGACTGGTACAGGAGGTTTTATTAGAAGAGGGGGTTTGCCGTTATGATGCGAATGTTGACCCCCATCACCACTTTTGCTGTCACCGATGTGGTGCGATTGAAGATATTCCTTGGGAAACGTTTGAGTGTGTAGATATGAAAAATCTCCGTCCGGGGATACAGGGAGCCAGTTATGAAGTGACTGTGAGGGGTTGGTGCGATCGCTGTGAAATAACTAGTTAAATGATTGATGGGCATATTTTAGGTGACTGTGCGATCGCAGTTCAAAATAACTCCAGAATGATCTACACACTCTGGAGAAATCTTAGTGTTTAAACAGCAATTAAAGAAACTTCCTGGCGCAATTTTTCCACCACTTGATGCATATTCCCCGTATTCAGACGATAACTTAGAGGATGACCAATCAACCGCGCCGTGCTTTCATACAAAGTCGTAATTTCAATCAAGCCATTTTCCTGTAAAGTCCGCCCAGTAGAAACTATATCCACAATTGCTTCCGACATTCCCGTAATCGGACCTAATTCCACCGACCCATACAAAGGTATAATTTCTATAGGTATATCTAGACTATGAAAATATTCACGAGCGCAATTGACATACTTAGAAGCCACTCGACCATGAGCAGGCAAATCTAACGGTGATTTATAGGCACTAGATGCTTTTACAGCTACTGACATTCGGCAATAACCAAACCCTAAATCAACTAAATGTGCAACTTGCGGCTTTTTCTCCCGCAGCACATCATAACCAATAATCCCCAACTGTGCCTGACCATATTCTACATATACAGGCACATCTTGTCCCCGCACCAACAGTCCTTTTGCTTGTCCGCTAGCATCAGTAATTTGTAGTTGACGCATTTTTGAATCTAAAAAAGCGCTAAAATCCAACCCCACAGATTGCAACAAGCGGATGCTATTTTGGAGTAGTTCCCCTTTCGGTAATGCAACAGTTAACATTTTCTTTTGGTAGTTCATTTCTTTGAGAATATCCTGATTGCTTACCATCAGCAGCATGAGAATTTTATTAGTTGATGACGAAGTAGAACTAACTGACCCCCTCAGTCGTGTTTTAAAGCGCGAGGGTTACACTGTAGATATGGCTTATGATGGCGCAACTGGTAGCGAGTTTGCCGCAGTGGGTACCTATGATTTACTAATTTTAGATTGGATGTTACCGGGAAAAACAGGTTTAGAAATTTGCCAGGAATTGCGCCGCCAAGGTAAAGCCACACCCGTACTATTTCTCACAGCCAAAGATACCTTAGATGACCGCGTAGAGGGTTTAGATGCGGGTGCAGATGACTATTTAGTTAAACCCTTTGAACTGCGGGAGTTATTAGCACGAGTTCGGGCTTTACTGCGTCGTTTGAACTCCCCAAGTCAAGAAACTACAACGGTCAGGCTGATAGTGGGGGATTTAGAACTTGATAGCGAAAACCAAGTAGCCTATCGTCAAGGAAGAATTATAGAGTTATCTCAAAAAGAAAGTCAGCTGCTGCAATACTTCATGCAAAATACGGGAAATTTGCTGACTCATGCTCAGATTCTCCAAAATCTCTGGCTGCAAGATCACGAACAACCTAATAGTAATGTCATAGCAGCATTAATTCGCCTGTTGCGGCGGAAAATTGAGGTGGGCAAAGAAATTCCACTAATTCATACTGTTTACGGTAAAGGCTACCGTTTTGGAGCTTCTTCCCTGGAATGAACCCATCTAAAAGCGTCCTCCGCGAGAAAAATACTTTCGCAGATTGTTAACCGCCGCGCAACCAAATTATGATGATGTTTTAGTGGGTGATAAATTTTCCAATGCACTATCTGCCACTTTTATAGTTGCTTGTGCTGCTGCTTGTTTGCGTTCGCTGTAACGGTCTGTAAGATAATCAACTTGTTCGCGCAATAGAAGCGTAAATTTATAGAGTTCTTCCATGACATCAACCACGCGATCGCGGTAAGGTGAATCCTTCATTGTGCCATCTTCGTTAAACTCTTGATAAGCTTTTGCAACGGAAGACTGATTGGGAATTGTAAACATTCGCATCCAACGTCCCAAAATTCGCAGCGTATTCAGAGTATTAAAAGACTGAGAACCACCACTGACTTGCATAATGGCTAATGTTCTTCCCTGAGTTGGTCTAACTGCGCCTAAACTTAGAGGAATCCAGTCAAGTTGGTTTTTCATAATACCAGTAATATTCCCGTGCATCTCCGGAGAAGACCAGACTTGACCCTCAGACCACATACTCAATTCTCGTAATTCCTGTACTTTGGGGTGAGTATCCTGTACAGTGCCATAAATTGGTAATTCACGAGGATCAAAAAATTTCGCCTCTGCACCAAATTCTGTAATAATTCTGGCTGCTTCTTCTGCTAACAAGCGACTATAAGAACGCTCTCGCAAAGAACCATATAAAAATAATATTCTTGGTGGATGATTGAAAGTTGTCATGAAAATAGTAATTACAAACTACGAATACAACGGGGATCTGGCAATGTAGCCTTTTGCGGTTCCCTGGGGAACCAAGCAGCCGTGCGCTTACAAACTTCCACCAGCATCAACATAACTGGGACTTCGATTAAAACTCCTACCACTGTAGCAAGTGCAGCCCCAGAATTTAAGCCAAATAACATCACAGCCGTTGCGATCGCCACTTCAAAGTGATTGCTAGCTCCAATTAATGCTGCTGGTGCGGCATCTTCATAAGCTATATTCAGCTTTAATGCAGCCACATAACTAATAAAAAAAATGAAGTTAGTTTGAATAAATAATGGGACAGCAATTAATAAAATGTGTAAGGGATTATTAACAATAACTTCACCCTTAAAGGCAAATAACAACACCAAGGTAACGAGCAAGGCAGTAATGGAAATTGGAGTCAGATACTTGATAAACCGCCTTTCAAACCATTCTCTACCTTTGTGTTTCAAAATCCAATAGCGGCTATACATTCCTGCCAATAAAGGCAAGCCGACATAAATTATCACCGATAAAACTATGGTTTGCCAAGGTACTATTAAATCATTGGCGGCTAATAACCATCTGCCCAAAGGTGCATACAAAAACAGCATCAGGAGAGAATTAACTGCCACCATGACTAAGGTAATTCCCTGATTAGCATACGAAAGATATCCCCACATCAAAACCATTGCAGTACAAGGCGCGATTCCTAATAAAATTGTCCCAGCAATGTAGGAATTTGCTATTTCTACTTCGTTCCCACGAATTAATTCTGTACCTGTAATGAATGGACGAAATAACCAACCCAAGAAAAACTGTGAAAATGCCACCATTGTGAATGGTTTAATTAACCAGTTAACCACCAAGGTGAGAATTACAGGTTTGGGGGCGCGCACAGCGTTAACAGCTTGGGTAAAGTCAATTTTTACCATGATCGGGTACATCATGAAAAACAGACAGACTGCAATGGGAATTGATACTTGATAAATACTCATTGCATCCAGCGCTACCGCTACCCCAGGAAATAATCTCCCTAATGCAATTCCTGCAAAGATGCACAAGAACACCCAAACGGTGAGGTATTTCTCAAAAAAACTGAGATTACTCCCGGCTTGTACTGGGGTTTGGTTGTTGTGTTGATTTGGAGTCATTTCTCTAAATTGCTCTTTGCAGGGATTGGCGATATAGGGGCGTTGCTGAATCAATCTTTATTGCACGCAGAGGCGCAGAGTCGCAGAGAGGAGGAGGGGAGGAGGATCTATATATATATTATGTTGGTGTGGAAGGGTAACAGCTTTTTTCTTAATCTCCTCCTTCGGATTTCCAAGCGATAGCTTTGCCTGGTTGCGGGTCAGGTAGTTTCATAGTAACAAGTGCGGCTGCTAAGACTAAGAACATGGATGTCCACAGACAACCCACTAAGTCGAAATATTGAAAGACTAATCCTGATAAGACTGTGCCGGCTAATCGTCCACCGGAGTTGGCCATGTAGTAGAAGCCGACGTTCAGCGCTACTTTATCGTCATCTGTGAAGGCTAATACTAAGTAGGAATGTACGGCGGAATTGAAGGCAAAGACTACACCAAATACTAGCAATCCGCCAACGATCGCAATATTACCGGGTACACCCAATTGTAGAGCTAGAGCGATCGCACCAGGAACAGCTGTGAGGGTAAATGTCCAAAACTGGATAGTTTTTGATCTGGGTGGTTGACCAGAACCAAAGCGCTGGATTAATACTGGTGCTAAGAACTGAATAACGCCGTAGCCAATCACCCAACAAGCCAAGAATCCACCGACTTGATAAAATGACCAGCCTAAAGTACTGCGTAAGAACACAGGTAGCCCAACCACAAACCAAACATCCCGCGAACCAAAGAGAAAAAATCGCGCCGCCGAGAGAATATTAATTTCTCTGCTTTTAGAAAAGAGTTGGCTAAACTTAACTTTTGTCTTGATTTTGCCCATACCTTTAGGCAACATTAACCCAGTGAATAAAATCAAGAATAGTCCCCCAGCCATGATTAACAGGGAATTGGTAAAACCAACAGAAGTTAAGAGGACACTACCAACAAAGAAGCCAACACCTTTGAGAGCATTTTTAGAACCCGTTAAAACTGCCACCCACTTAAACAAAGATGACTGAGCTTCTTGGGGGACTACTAACCGAATGGCGCTCTTAGAACTCATTTTAGTTAAGTCTTTAGCAACCCCAGAAAAAGCCTGAGCCACCATCACATAACCCACAGCCATCCATTCAGCCCAATCTGGATTCAGCCATGACAGCATCACCATCGAGACGACCTGTAACCCGATACCAGCGTAAAGAGTTACTTTTAATCCGAATTGAGAACCAATCCAACCACCTAAAAAGTTAGTAACAACGCCAAATATTTCATAGAACAGAAACAGAGAAGCGATTTGTAATGGTGTATAGCCAATACTGTCAAAATACAGCAGTACCAGCATTCGCAAAGCACCATCAGTAATAGTAAAACCCCAATAGGCCAGGGTGACAAGAGTGTAATTCTTGAGATTAGCGCGAGAAGCTGTAGAAGTCATAGTTTAGAATGCTGAGTGCTAATACCATTTCCTTGTGACGAACCGCGCCAAACTGTTTCCTTCTTTCTTCTTCTTTCTTTGTGTACTTTGCGTCCTAGCGCCCTGGGGGCATACGCTGCGCGAATGCGGTTCGTTCTCAATTCACTAAAGACTCAATGCAACCTTACGAGCCAGTTCAACCATGCGATTGGCGTAACCCCATTCATTGTCATACCAAGCCAGGATTTTGACTTGAGTTTCATTCACCACCATTGTGGAGAGAGCATCAATAATTGAAGAACGAGGATCATCCTTGTAATCAATAGAGACTAAAGGACGCTCTTCATAACCCAAAATATCTTTAAGTGGTTCCTGTTCAGAAGCAGCTTTCAACAAACTATTAACTTCTTCTACTGTGGTCGATCGCATCACTTCAAATACACAATCTGTTAAAGAAGCATTCAGTAATGGTACTCTCACAGCTAAACCGTTGAGCTTACCGTTGAGTTCAGGATAAATCAAGCCAATTGCTGTAGCTGAACCTGTCGTGGTAGGAATCAAAGATAAGCTTGTAGCCCGCGCCCGACGTAAATCTTTATGGGGTGCATCGACAATGGTTTGAGTATTGGTATTGTCATGAATGGTGGTAATAATGCCATGTTTAATTCCCAAACCTTCATGAATAACCTTGACTACGGGGGCTAAACAGTTAGTAGTACAGGAAGCAGAAGTTAGTAAATGATGCTTTTCTGGTTCATATAAATGGTCATTCACCCCCATGACTATATTTAGGGCTTCTTCTTTTACAGGCGCAGCGACAATTACTTTCTGCACACCTCTTTTAAAATAGGGGTCGAGAGTTGCAGGTGTTTTGAATTTACCAGAACATTCCAGCACTAAATCAACACCCAACTCATCCCAAGGAACTTCACCGGGTTTAGCATACTCACTAAAGCTGAGGGGTTTACCGTCAATTAATACTTGTTCCCCTTGGGCTTCTACTTCTGGTGTCCAACGTCCGTGTACAGAATCAAACTTCAGTAAGTGTGCAGCTGTTACAGCCCCACCTTTAATCTCATTGATATGCACAAACTCTAATTCTGACCAACCCCATGCAGCTCGCAGGGCTAGCCGTCCAATTCTACCGAATCCGTTGATTCCTACACGTAGTTTCATCTTAAGGGGTGATATGAAGTTGATACTTATATCATTTCAAAAAAACTTGATATGTCAATCGGTATCAGGTGACTGTACAGAAAAACTCATCAATAAAAATTGATGTATCAGGACGGCTTATAATTGGTAATAGCAGCCAAGGTTAGCTGACGCGAACAACCCAACCTGATATCTTGCACCAAGCCCTGGCGATTAGAAATCGCCGCTATTATCGCTAACTGCGAGGAAATCTGATCATCATGTATAACTGTACTTGCTAAATTTGAGGGGCGATCGCTTAAAATTTAGGAGCTGGTGATTTCTATATTTCTAATAAAATGTCTCAGTCAAGTTTTCAGCGTGCCAATACTCTTAAATCGGCTTTTTTGGCTTGTAATGTTGAGCCGCTTGAACCAGCAGAAATGGAAAGGTATTATGTCGATATGTCGGGGGTGCGGAAAACTTCGGCTATTGATAATGTTAGTACAATTTTGGATTTTCAAGATGCAGGTGATTTTACAACAATTTTATTTACAGGTCATCGCGGTTGTGGTAAGAGTACGGAGTTAAAAAAAATTCAAAGTCTTTGGGAAAACAATTATCGGGTTATTTATTTAGAAGCCAATGAAGAGACAGATATTAATGATGCCCGGTATACAGATTTATATTTAATTGTAATTAAACAAGTTGAATTTGAATTACGAAAATTAGGTTTGAGTTTTAATGAAAAGCTATTAAAAAGTTTTGAATCCTGGTTTAAAGAAATTACTCAAGAAAACGAGCAAAGTGTTGAAAAATCAGTCAACCTCGAAGCAGAAGCAACTCTCAGCCCTACAGCGCCATTTCTCGCCAAACTAATGGTTAAATTGTTGGCTCAAATTAAAGGCTCCGACAAGCAAAAGACAACTATTAGGCAAACTCTAGAAAAAGATTTATCTCGCCTCAAATCTGATACTAATCTGTTATTAAGCGATGCTTACACAAAACTGCGCCAAAAATTTCCTGAATGTAAAGGTTTATTAATTATCTTCGATAATTTGGATCGGGTTCCTCCTGTAGTAGCAGAACATTTGTTCTTTGATTATGCGGCTCAGATGCAGGAATTAAATTGTACAATTATTTATACAGTGCCGATTTCAGTTCTTTGTTCGCCAAAAAATTACCTCAATCAATTTGATGTTGATCCTCATATTGTGCCGATGATTAATATTTATGAATTTGAGCGGCATCAATGTGATTTAAAATATAATCAGATGGGCTTAGATGTAATAGCAAGTGTAATTGAAAAGCGAGTTGATATTGATGCAATTTTCGAGAGCCGTAAGGAATTATTAGACTTAGCAAAAGCAAGTGGTGGACACGTGCGTCAGTTAATGCAAATGATGCGCTCTGCGTGTCAAACGGCGAGTACCCGAAAACATAAAAAAATTATCTCCGAAGATATAGATTATGCAGTTAAACAACAACAATTTAGTTTTGAGCGGTTTATTCCTGAAGAACATTACGCTCATTTGGCGCAGGTTTGTTTAACTAAAAATGTTAGTAAAGATGAAATTGGACAATTAATGTTATTTAATACTTCTGTGTTGGAATATAACGGTGATAAACGATGGAATTATCCAAATCCGGTGGTGAAGCGAAATGAGTTCTTCCAACAAGCTCTCCAATCAGCACAGCAACAGTGAACTTCCAGCCGAAATAGGTAAATTCATTGCCTATAATCAAGATGAGTTTGCTGAATTGGTGACATTTGTCGATTTTGCAGAAAAATTTACGTTAGGTTTTATTGAAATTAACTTTCCTCCCGATATAGACTTGTTAATTGCTGGGTTACGACAGAATGATCAATGTCAAGAAATCCAATTTGTGGTTTTAGATTTTCCTGATCAGAATTTGCGCTTTCTGCGGGATGAATTGGTGCAGCAGTTAGCCAAAATTACCACAGAAAAAGATAAAAAACTTGTTTTATTAATTCGGTATTTAGAAAAATCCATTGGTGTCTTTGGCGATTATCCACCAGTTTTACAGGATTTAAACTTTGTCCGTGATTCCTATCGTCAAAGCGTACCCCATCCACTTTTATTTATTTTACCAGATTATGCGATTTCGCGGTTGGCAAAATTTGCGCCTGATTTTTGGGCTTGGAAGTCTGGTTTATTTCGCTTTAAAACAACAGAATTGACTAGACATAGAGCAATTGCCAATACCCTAAATGCGGACACAAATATAGAACGCTTACCAACACCAGAACAACAAGAACGTATCGATTTATTACATAGCTTGTTGATGGAATATAACCCAACTGGAGAAATACCCAGCCTAGAACATCTTCGCAATTGCTGTAATATTTTAAATGAATTGGGCAAAGCATATTTAAGCCAGCGCAAACCAATCCAAGCCAGAGAATATTTAGAAAAAGCTTGGGAAATTACCAAAAAATTTCCTGATTATTCCTTAGAAATTGAAGTTATTAATCAGTTAGGTAAAAGCTATCAGCAGCAACGACAGTTTGAATCTGCAAATAGCTATCATCAACAAGCTTTAGATATTGCCAAAAAGCAGGAAGATCGTCCTGCTGTCGCCAATTCCTGGTTTTATTTAGGTAATGTCTCTCTGGATATGCGACAGTTTCACCAAGCACGGGATTATTATCAACAAGTCCTGGAAATATATCTCGAATTTGGCGATCTCTATTCTTGTGCTGGGACTTACCACAACTTGGGAATCGTTGCCGAACAGTTGCGGAAATACAACCAAGCACGAGATTATTATCAACAAGCCCTGGATATCAAAATCGAATTTGGCGATCTCTATTCTTGTGCTAGGACTTACCACCAGTTAGGAATAGTTGCCCAATATTTGCGGGAATACGACCAAGCACGGGATTATTATCAACAAGCCCTGGAAATATATCTCGAATTTGGCGCTCGCTATGAGTGTGCTGGGACTTACCACCAGTTAGGAAGAGTTACCGAAGAGTTACGGAAATACAACCAAGCACGAGATTATTATCAACAAGCACTGGATATCAAAATCGAGTTTGGCGCTCGCTATGAGTGTGCTAGGACTTACCACCAGTTAGGAATAGTTGCCCAATATTTACGGAAATACAACCAAGCACGAGATTATTATCAACAAGCACTGGATATCAAAATCGAATTTGGCGCTCGCTATGAGTGTGCTGGGACTTACCACCAGTTAGGAAGAGTTGCCCAATATTTGCGTGAATATGACCAAGCACGAGATTATTATCAACAAGCCCTGGATATCTTTACCGAATTTGGCGCTAGCGAAGCTCTTCCTTCGGAAGCTCGCTATGAGTGTGCTAGCACTTACGGACAATTAGGATTGCTGGCACAAGCAGAGGAGAATTACACAGAAGCTAAGGCTAATTTGCAGACAGCATTCGAGATATATGTTGAATATCAGGATGAATATATGGCTAAGGTGACTCGGGAGATTTTAGAGAGTTTACCGGAGTAGTTGCGGAATGTGCGATCAATCGCGTTTTGAGTTTTGTGGAGGTGCGATCGCTCTCACGTTATCCTTAAATCTTTCTCTCAAGCATTGACTTTTGATCAGCATTTTGTACAAGCGGGTTTTCAAGGTTTAATGAGATAAGTTGGAAACTATGACTTATATAGGAATCCGGTTTGATTGCTGAAATTACTCGTAGAGTTAGGGAACAGGGAACAGGGAAAGAAGAATAATGTGTACGGACTTTTTTCAAAAATCAAATAGGAGTCCTATATATATAATTAAATTATAAATACGAAGCTTAAGCGACGTTAGTCTTTCGTCTATTTAATGTTCAAGATAATGTTTGTAAAATTGCTTCAATTTGAGGTTTAAGGTTTGGCAATTCCCGTTTAATCACCAACCAAACAACATCTAAATCGATTTCAAAATAGTTATGAGTTAAAATGTTTCGCATCCCAATCATTTGTGACCAAGGAACATCTGGATTCGCCTCACGAATATCGGCAGACAATACACGTGATGCTTCTCCAATAATTTGTAGGTGTTGAATAAACCAAGTTTGAATTAGTTCGTTTTCTGCAAAAGCTTTCCGACCTTGAACTGCATATTTATTTATCCGTTCTATAGCTTCTAAAATATCACGTAACTTTTCACTATTATCCCTCACAACGGAATTGCCTCATTTAATACTCGCTCTCGAATGCGCGATCGCAATCCCTTTTCTGTGACGATATCGACTTCACAACCCAGTATTTCTTGTAACTCCATCAATAATCCACCCAAATCAAAAAGGCTACGTCCTGTCTCCATTTCAACTAAAAAATCAACATCGCTGTTAACATCAGCTTCACCACGGGCTACTGAGCCAAAAATTCTGATATTATATGCTCCATATTTTGTTGCTATTTGCAAAATTTCTTCCCGTTTGGCTGCCAAAATTTCATAGATATTCATAACTTAATACAAATATGTAGGTCAATTATCAATGCGATGTCTAACGACAAGCCGCGTTGCGTCTACGCATTTTGTAATTTTTTGGAGTTGCGATCGCTCTAGTATTTCTTGCTTCTCAACTTTCATCTTTATAAATATTTTTACGATGTCCGAGTTCCACAACACTCACCACTAGAAGATCGTCGAAAATGTCGTAGATAACGTGATAGTCACCGACTCTAATTCTATAAGCATTTTCTTTACCTTTTAGCTTTTTAACCCCATTTGGACGTGGTTCTGTAGCTAAATCATCAATCTTAATTTTTATACGTTCTTGAAGTTCTGACGGAATTTTTTTAAGTTGCTTCAATGCACCCCTTAATATTTCAACTTTATAACTCACGCAACTTCCTTGTTTATTCCTGTTTCTAGTTCTTTTTTAGCTTCTTCCCATAACACTGAATTATCAAATTTAGCTTCTTTTTTTGCTTTTTCATATACTTTTAAATCTTCTTCTTCCTCTTGTTCTTCGATTGTTTGAAGTAGTGCATAAATCTCATCTAAAGTACAGTCATAAGTCTGATTTAATAGTATGTTAATCTCTTTAATTAATTGTTCACGTTCATTTTCAGTTTTCATTTCTAGACCTCTTTTATTGCAAATATGTGGACAATTCGACCAGACAGAGAGAAATTCACCAGCTGCTGAAAACCTTTGGTTATACGGTTAATTCTCCCTACCCAGCCTATTTACTTCTGTTCACTATTCGCTTCCATATCACAACAACGGGCGGGAGCTATTTGGCTTATGCGGCGATAATCAGCTAGATATTGTTCTAAAACAGCGAATTGAGACACATGGAGACTGTAATAAATCCAGCGTCCTTCTTGACGGGCGTTCACTAAGCGGGCTTCTTTGAGATTTTTGAGGTGAAAAGATAGTTTTGACTGACTCACCCCCAAAGCATCGCACAAGTCACACACACATTGTTCTTGCTTTCGTAACAGTTCCAGTACACCAATCCTAATGGGATCAGAAAGAGCATGAAAGCCAGCAGCAATTAAATGAGAATTGGTAGCAGAGGAGGTGGGCATCAGTGACATTTTTTCAGGATTTCTATCTTTATTGTGAACCAGAGGCTACGGTTTCGGGTTGATAGCGAATACCAGCTTGTTTAAATCTATGCAGAACTTCACCCAAGCGATCGCAATCTGCAATTAAACTTATCCGCACATAGCCCTCACCTGCAACCCCAAAGGCATTCCCAGGGGTGACAACAACGCCTGTTTGCTGCAATACATCTAAGGCAAAATCAGTAGAACCGATACCCACGGGACATTTCACCCACAGATACATTGTGGCGTTGGTTTTGGGAATATCCCAACCTAATTTTCCTAAACCTTCTATGAGAAAATCGCGGCGGGTACGGTAGCGTTGTTGAACTTCATGCAAATACACATCTGGTAGTTGCAATGCGGTTTCGGCTGCGGTTTGCAAGGCTGCAAAAATGCCATAATCCAAGTTGGTTTTGAGGGTGCGTAAGCCTTGAATTACATGGCGGTTCCCCACGACAAACCCCACACGCCAACCAGCCATATTATAGGTTTTTGATAAGGTGTGAAATTCTACACCAATTTCTTTCGCACCGGGAATTTCTAACAAGCTGGTGGGTTGATAACCATCAAAGGCTAATTCGGCGTAACATAAATCATGGACTAGGAGAATTTCATATTTACGCGCAAAAGCCACGATTTCTTCAAAAAATTCCCGGGGGGCGGTGGCGGCGGTGGGATTACTGGGATAGTTGAAATAGAGAATTTTGGCTTGTTCCGCAACTGCATCGGGAATAGCTGCTAAATCTATTAACCAGTTATTTTCCGGTTTGAGAATCAGGCTATGAATTTTCCCCCCAGCAATTAATGGCCCGCGAAAATGGGCGGGATAGGCGGGAGAAGGAACCAGAACGACATCACCAGGATTAATATAGGCGATCGCCAAATGAGTTAATCCTTCTTTAGAACCCAGTAAAGGTAAAGCCTCACTATCGGGATCAAGGACTACACCATAACGGCGATTGTACCAATTAGTGATGGCACGGCGAAAACTAGCAGTCCCTTCAAAGGGCGGATAACCGTGATTGGCGGGATTTTGCAACGCCGCGATCGCTGCCTCTACTACAGGCTGTGGTGTCGCCCCATCAGGGTTTCCCATGCCCAAATCAATTAAATCTAGTCCTTGTTCTCGCGCCTTGGCCTTCAATTCGTCTAGACGGGCAAATACATAAGGCGGTAGCTGTTGTATACGTTCTGCGGGGGTAATCCAATTCAAGCTCATTCCGAAACCTCTTCACTTATTCCCCTAGTGGAAACACGATTTGTTGCTTCTCTACTGTCTGTTGGTGCAGTGGTAGAAATCATCGCCGCCATTAACTGTTCTAGGGCAACTTTAAATGGTAGTCGATGGATGTCAGAATTAGGATCTAAAGCAATTTCCGCAGCTGTTTGTAACTCGCTTAATGTAATGTTGCCCAATCCTAAATCACTTAAATTTTGTGGTAGTCCAATCTCTGCGTAGAACTTTAATAATTGTTGCCGGGCTGATGCCGCTAGTTGATTGCTTTGTAACATTTCTTCTAAACGCAGTTGCACCAAAATACCGTAGGCGACTTTTTCACCGTGGATACTGCTGTGTCCGGAAATGTGAGTTAAGCCATTATGTACAGCATGGGCGGCTACGGTGCGACACTGCGCCCCTCCCAATCCCCCAATTACCCCAGCCAGTAATACGGTAGCATCTACAACTTCTCGCCAAGCTTCACTACCTGGTTCTTTCAGGGCGGTAGCTGACTTTTGCAATAAGATATCTCGTAAAACTCGCGCTTGTTGGACTGCGGAGATAATTAATGTTTGTTGCGAATTACCACTGCTAACTGATGCTTCATACCATTTGGCGATCGCATCCCCAATTCCTGCGACTAAGGTATGTTTTGGTGCAGTTTCAATTAAATCATAGTCAAGGATTAATAAGTCAGGACAGCGAGACAACGCCACATCATAGAGAAACGCCCCGGACTCAGAATAGACATTTGAAAGGGCAGTCCAAGCCGCACAGGTAGCTGCTGAGGTGGGAATTGTCACCACTGGTAACTGCAATTGGTCAGCGACTAATTTTGCTGTATCCAAAGCCTTACCGCCACCGATACCAATAATCACATCAGCTTGATGTTCTTGGGCTGTGTTCCTTAAAGCCTCTAAACTAGCTTCGCAGCAATCTACACCATAGTCAGCCTGGGCTGTCTGGCAATTTAATTTAGCTAAAATTGGTTGTAAATTTTTTTGGGCGTTCGCCTGGGTGGATTTACCTGCAATCATCAACGGACGGTTTCCCAAACGGCTAATTTCTGCTGCTGCTGCTGACAACACGCCAGAACCACGAATTATTTTAGCTGGAGCTACCGTTAGTGTAAATAACGAGCTAGAGGTTTGAGTAGACACAGTTGTAGTAGAGAATTGATTGGGCATATAAATCTAGTTTGCCAAAACCTTGATAATTGTGATTGAACCTCGCATGACTATAAGTCACGAGTGTGCGCCTTGCAGTCATCAAATTTTAAACTTATGTCTAGGAATTTTTGTTTCCATTGGCTTTGATTTATGCCCATGTCTCTCCAACTCTGAACTCCCAGAATTAAGGATTAATAAGTATTATTTTAATCTAAAATTCGTAACTATTGTATAGTGCAATACAACAAATATGTGTAATTTTATTAACACAAACGAGGAGATCAAAAGTATAGTTAATGTCTCCCCGTTGATTCTGGAAAAAACCTCATCTGAGGTCATTGATGACTAGGAAGCCGCAGAATTAGGTAGTTGATCGAATTTTTCCAAATAAACTTCAATGTCCATATCCGTATCTTCACGACTAGCTAATGTGCGCTTGATTTGACCCAAGTAAAGCGGGACAGAAACACCTGGTTCGGGATGAATAATGGTACGGGCGCGAATAGTCAGTTGATTATCGCCTCTTGTGCCTAAACGACCGAAAGAATAGAGATTACTAGCTGCTTGTAGTAAAGTGGCTTCTAATTGGTCGGGGGAAACCGTCGGTGATGTCGCAATTACGGTTTGTGTAGAAGCATTATCATAAACTAGAGTATATTTGACTGCTCCTGGAATGGCAGTGCGACTCAAGGGAACCAAGGAGAGAGAAAATAAACCCGCAGTCAGCACCAGCATAAAGCCAGTTGTACCTACCAGCCGAAAGCGGATACCCCATTTGAGTATAAAAGCCAGGGCTGCGATCGCAGCGAATACTAGTGTGGCAATACCCGACCATTGGGCATACTGAAGAAAGTCAGCTGTTGTAAGCATACAGATGGGTTATTTAGGTGTATTTTCTTAAATGACGGACACACCCATTTTAGCGAGTTGAACCAAATAATATCAGTAAAAATCCCTTAACAAATCTATATAGCGGTTAAGTTCAGCTAAAAGTAATTGCTGGCGATCGCTCACCTGATTCAATTCAAGCATAATTAACTCCCTGCTTTAGATCAATTTTCTGCTATCAGGTAAATGGGAATGCTGACTCCGAAATTTATCTGATAATCTTTTGATGGCTTCTCCCATGATGGCGATCGCGTACATCACTGCTGCGATAGTTTTTGGACTTACGCAAGAACTCTTTGAAACCCTCTTACCTTCGTGTCCTTTGTGTCCTTTGTGGTTCGTTTTTTCATAATTTTGCGTAAGTCCTGATCAACTTTCCCAATTCGGTGTTTATCTGTGGTCAATCAAGTCTTCACCGTACCGATTAAAGCGAGAACTACTATATACAACGCCCCAAACAGCAGCAAAGAACAACCAGGAAATTGTATTTAGGCGGAAGTCAAATAAACTTACATCTACTGTATTGAATATCGCCCATTGTAAAATCACAACAAGATAACTGAAAAATATCAATTTATCTTTTTTGTATAAATAGTTTGGCTTCCGCAACAATTGCACACCTCCAAACGATATCCAGGCCAGACAGCCGAAAAATAAAAGTGCGCTGGGTAAACCAGTTTCAGCCGATAGCATTAAAAATAAGTTGTGGGGATGACCTAAATCAATCTGCATTTGGGCTTTGTAGAGGTCGCCGAAGCTGCGTAAACCCCAACCTGTCCAGGGTCGCTGCTGAGTTAAAGACCAAGCAAATTCCCATTGGGTGGTTCGCATTAAAGCTACTGGTCTATCTGGATACATTTGATCGTTTAACCGCGCCCAAAAGTAAGCCGGAACAATGCGGCGAAATGTTTCTGCAATGGGTGATGGGGCAAAAGCTGCTAACAGAACGCTAGAGATTACACTGGCAACAGCAGCAATAATAATATACCAGCTTTGGTAAAGGGCATAAGCTAAACAGGCCACGACGGCGATCGCCCATCCATTACGTGAGTCAGTTAAAATTAAAGCAGCAAAGCTCGTAATTACTGATACCGTTAACAAAATTGTGGGAATTTTCGACTTTGATCGCCATTTTTCCAAGCACAAGGCTATTCCCAGGGTGAAGGCGATCGCCAAATAAGCCGCAAACAGATTGGCGTGCATGAAAATAGCAGCCATGCGTCCCGGTGGTTCTCCTCCTGAGGCGAGTCCTAAATCTAATACCATCCACAAAACCTGTAACTCAAAACTCCAACCCCAAAACATTTGCCCAAAGCCCAGAATTACCACTGGTACTGAACCAATGACGAAAATTAGGGCGATTTGCCGCAATTGGGCTGTTGTCTGAATTAGGGTGCTGAGTCCAGCAAACAGTACAAAAAATGGTAACAAATTAAACAAGCCTAAAAAAGCCTGTGTTTTATCATCGGCAAGGCTACAACTAATGATTAATAATATACTTAACAAAGCCAATCCCCGGTTTATGGGACTGTGGCTAACACGGTTATATTCTAGTTGGCAAGTTCTTAATGCTGCCAAAAGTATACTCACGCCCCCCAAAAACGGACTCAAGGGAAAAATCAAAAGTGCAATTTGGGTAACATTCCAAGGGGTTTGTAAGGCAGAATGGGGATGATAAAAAGCTAACTTCAAGCTGGCTCCCAATATTCCGCACGAGTGAGACGAATTTGTGCTAAAGCAAATATGGTAGGGATAATCCGACCATAGTTAGTGGAAATTGCTCGCCATCCTAAATCTGCAAAAAACCAAGTCCACATCACCGGCCCAATAAAGCTAAACACACTACGAACAGCCCCATAACGAGCCGCATTCATCGTCATACCCCGTCGCGCCATTTGTAGAGCTACATAGCCTTTAAATTGGTTAGCAGCAGCTTGAGAACCAGCAATTGCCGTCTGTTGAGCTACTTGATATTTAGCAAAATGAATGGCAAATTGTCGGGCTATTTGTTGTAACACCAAGGGCTGAAGAATGGAAGTAACAGCTAAAGCGCTACCACCTTTAACCAGTAATCCCAAAGGATCACGCTGCAATAACAATGGTAGTGGTTGTTTTAAGTCTGACTGGGACAGTTGACGTTGCACCTGCTGATTTAATTTTTGTTTCTCATCTTCGGGTAATTTTTTCCACACCTGTCCTAATAGATGTAAAAATAACTCAGCTTCTAAATCAACGGTTGTCAGTTCATTAGAATAAGGAATTTTCAGATACTTACAGACTTGAATTAATGCTTGGCGGTAAGTTACCTGAGTTGTACGTCCCCGTAATACCGTCATCCCATCTGCTGCTAAAAACCGAAATCGATTTTCTAATGTATCTAACCAAGCTTGATGATTTTGGCTTTGAACCTCTATCGGTTCAGGTGTATGAACATAATCTAGGGGATTAAATTTGCGACTAAACAGAATTGCGGTTAAGTCTTGCAATTCCTCTTCTGTTGCTAGTTCCAGCGCCGCCCTCAGCTCATCCAATTTCTTTTCCTCCCTTCGTGCAGCCTTTATGTAGTTTATTCTACTATTAGCGGTCATTAGTCATTGGAAAGTTACCAACTTCTCCCCACTCCCCTATCCCTAATAACACGAACAAATTATGACTGATATTGTAATAGTTGGCGCTGGAATGGCGGGTTTAATCTGCGCCCAACAATTAACTCAAGCTGGATATTCGGTGTTAGTTGTGGAAAAATCCCGTGGTTTGGGGGGAAGATTGGCTACACGCCGATTATATGGAACTTGGGCGGATCATGGGGCGTGTTATTTAAAGCCTCAAGGTGAATTATTCGGAAATTTGGTACAGTTATTGTGCGATCGCCAGATTTTAGAAGTCTGGAAAAATCCCCATCAACCAGACTCAGCACCCCGTTATATTGCACCACAGGGAATGAATGCGATCGCTAAATTTCTCTCCGCAGGTTTACAAATCCAACTCAATCAACGGGTGACAGCTATTCACCCCACACCTGAAAATAGTTGGTGTCTGACTCTGGAGAGTAACGCACAATTCACAGCGAAAGCCTTAATTTTAGCCATTCCCGCCCCCCAAGCATTGACACTGTTAGCACCATTGGGGGAAGCTATATTAGGTAGAGAATTTATCGATAATTTGAGTTCTGTAGAATTTCATCCTTCTATTAGTGCGATCGCCGGATATCCCGCCACATCCCAACCCTTACCAGATTGGACAGACCGAAAATTTACAGATCATCCTGTTCTAGGATGGATTGGCTTAGATAGCAGCAAACGTCCCCACCCTCAGCAACCTGTATTTGTCTTGCAAAGTAGCGCTAAATTTGCCCAACAGCACTTAGAAACCCCAGATTTAGAACCAGTAGCAAAAGATATCTTGCAACAAGCAGCCCGAAGTTTAGCGCTTCCTTGGCTAGAAACACCAGATTGGATGCAAGTACATCGCTGGCGTTACGCCTTTCCCAGTAGTCCCTGGACAAATCCAGTATTATCCGCCAGTTCTACCATACCTTTAGTCTGTTGTGGTGATTGGTGTGGTGGCTATCTCGCCGAAGACGCAATGATTTCTGGACTGGCTGCATCTGAGGAAATTAATCATTCCCTGCGCCAACTACCTGTACCTAATATGAATGTTCTCAAATTATTTAGCGAATAATTTCATCTATCGCTGGGGTTATTTAGCTCATCGTTAATGCTTAGGAATATTTTTTAAGCATAAATAAACTTTATTAAAGGGGTCAACTTACTTGTTAAATAGTAAACTTTATAAAGTCTCTAGCCAATTTAGCTCATTGTCTGTCAGAGGATTCTTGTACAGTTCGTTAACCTGCCAAAGTCCACTTTGTCTAATTTTTTCTTTGGGTGAATATAGACCTAACCAATTGTTAGAAGGACAACAAAATTGACATAATGAGATACAAGAAATTATTTTTGACTCGATTGATAATCGCTTTTCTTTATCATCTATTTCAACACAAACAAAAGAAAATGATTCTTGAATATAGCTTGATACCCAGAAATGTTGAATCTCGTTACAAAACTTTACATATTCAGGTATAGTAGTT
>NZ_CAWUOL010000033.1:0-43573 GCF_963923915.1 Nodularia chucula CCY0103
AACTACTATACCTGAATATGTAAAGTTTTGTAACGAGATTCAACATTTCTGGTCTAAACTATGTGGTGTGAGGAAAAAGATGTTGTCAAATAAAATTTATCTATGGGTTTTAATGTCTGTAACCTTGACATTACAGCTATTTTTAGGGCAAACAGCAAAAGCCAGTGAAATCACAGAAGTCATAGATAACCAAGTAAATTCCGAAAAAACATATTTAGCTCAAACTGGTGATAACTTAAATTTTGGTGATGATTTAGCTCAAGTTACCAGTATTTCCCAGTTATCAGACGTACAGCCTACAGACTGGGCGTTTCAGGCTTTACAGTCTCTAGTAGAACGTTATGGTTGTATTGCGGGTTATCCTGATGCTACATTTCGCGGAAATCGCGCCTTAACTCGCTATGAGTTTGCGGCTGGGTTGAATGCTTGTTTAGACAGAGTGAATGAACTCATTGCCACAGCCACAGCCGATATGATTAATCGCAACGATTTAACCACGTTGCAACGGTTACAAGAAGAATTTTCCGCAGAATTGGCAACTTTACGGGGTCGGGTCGATGCTTTAGAAGCCCGAACGGCAGAACTGGAAGGGAATCAATTTTCCACAACGACAAAACTGAATGCGGAAGGTATTTTTGTTGTTGCAGATATATTTGGCGATGAAAGGGCTAATGGCGGCGATTTAAATGTTAATCCAATTCTTGCTAATCGCGTCCGGCTGAATTTTGACAGTAGCTTTACTGGTAGGGATCGTTTGCGGGTACGCTTGCAATCTGGCAATATCTCAGGATTTAATAGTGGTCTAACTGGGACTAACATGACCCGGTTGGGTTTTGATGCCAATACTGGTAACAATGTAGAAATTGATGACTTTTATTATCGTTTTCCAGTGGGTAGAAACACCACAGCTTGGTTAATTGCCAATGGATTTGGTTCCGATAATGTGGTTCAAAGTACCTTCAATACTGCGTTACAGAGTGGTGGCACTGGTTCTATTTCTCGGTTCGGGCGATATCATTCTATTTATCGCATGGCATCAGGTTCAGGGCTGGCTGTTAACCATAAATTTAGTGATAGTTTAGCTCTTTCCCTGGCATATCGTGCTGCCAATGCTAATAATCCCAATGAAAAAGCAGGTTTATTTGATGGTCAACAAGCTATACAGTCACAACTAACTTTCCAACCCAGTCCGAATGTGGGTTTAGGTTTGACTTATGTCAACTACTACGCTCCTAGTGGTGCTGTAAACTTAACTGGTAGTATCGGCAGTGGTTTTGCTAGCCGACCTTTTGCAACTGATTCAGCTACTTTAGCCAACGCCTACGGTGTACAGGCTAGTTACCGATTTAGTCCCCGGTTCATTGTATCTGGTTGGGGTGGTTACACTAACGCCCAGGCCTTAGCTGGTAGTAATGAAGGTAGCAAAGCCGATATTTGGAATTGGGCGGTGACATTGGCTTTACCTGATTTTGGTAAGAGAGGTAATTTAGCTGGTTTTGTGTTTGGTATGCCTCCTAAAGTCACTAGCAATGATGTCGCTAGTCGGGAAAATGAAGGGACTTCTTATCACATAGAAGGTTTCTATCGTTACCGTGTGACAGATAATGTGGATGTGACTCCTGGTGTGATGGTGATTCTCAATCCAGAACACAATGATAATAATGACCCGCTTTGGGTAGGGGTTTTACGGACAAGGTTTAGTTTCTAATTTGGGTAGTTTACAATAGCTATTCTAGACTGGGGAAGAGGAAAATATCTTCACTTATCCCTAGTCTAAAAGTATAGGGATTTTAGGCTCAAACAGCGATCGCAGATAAAGGCTGTCTGACCCACAAGAACGGGGCTTTAAACCCAGATTTTTGGTAAAATGCCTTGAGGGTTAAGGTAACTGGATTTTCCCAAATTTATCCCATACCCAGTCCCTAATTCCCTATAACCAGTCACTAGGAGTAAGATTCTGTCTCTACAATTTATTTCCCTTCCCCCTGCTGGTTCTCAACCTGCTGCTGCTTTAATTGTCTGCTTACATGGTTGGGGCGCTAATGCTGAAGATACTGCTTCTTTAGCACCGTTTTTCAATTTACCTGATTGCCAGTTTCTTTTTCCTAATGCCCCTTTTCCCTTTCCTAATTCTCCTACAGGTAGGGCATGGTATGACCTGAGAAAGGAAAATATGTATGCAGGTTTGCCGGAAAGTCGGGAATTGTTACGGGATTGGTTGCAATCTTTGGAAAGCACTACTGGTATGCCTTTATCCCGTACTGTCTTGACGGGATTTTCTCAAGGTGGGGCGATGACTTTGGATGTGGGGTTAAAATTGCCGTTAGCGGGTTTGGTGATAATGAGTGGATATTTGCATCCTGATTTATTGACTACTGCTCCTGGTGATTTTCCCCCAAGTTTAATTATGCATGGCAGAGATGATCAGGTTGTGCCTTTATCGGCTGCTTTAAAAACAAGGGATTTTACTGAGTCTTTGGGGATGGAGGTGGATTACCATGAGTTTGATATGGGGCATGAAGTTAGCCCACAAATGTTAAATGTGTTACACGATTTTGTAAAAAATCTCTGGGACTAGTGTTAGTTCTAATTTTTTTTTGCAAATTATAGTAAAAAGATAGCAAGTTTTTCGGAAATGTGCGCCTTCTAATGAGTAAGATAGATTGGGTGGCAGCTGCAAGTGCAACTCATATCGTGCTGGGTGGTAATTCTGCATAAGGGAGGGGCAAGAATTATGAAAACTTTAAGCATTTCTCAGAACAACATTTCTGCTATGACTACGGCAGATGTGAAGGAGTTGGCTAATCGTCTGGAAGCAGATGATTACAGCAATGCTTTTGAGGGTTTAAATGATTGGCATCTATTGCGTGCGATCGCCTTTCAACGTCCTGAGTTAGTGGAACCCTATGTTTACCTGTTGGATTTAGAAGCCTACGACGAAGCATAACATTTTTAAGATTAGGAGTTAAGAGTTATATTTTTAACTACTTGCTCCTAATTTTCGACTATGCTAAATTTCCAACCCGAAACCCCAAATCGGAAAAAAAGGGTAATTATTGGTTTGGGTGGTGGTATCGCCGCCTACAAAGTTTGTGAATTGGTTTCCACTTTGTTTAAAACTGGGGTAGAGATTCGCGTCATTCTCACCCAGGCGGCGCAACAATTTATCACGCCTTTAACTTTGGCTACCCTCTCCCGCCATTGTGCATACACAGATGATGATTTTTGGCAAGGAAGTCAGCCACGTCCTTTGCATATTGAGTTGGGGGAATGGGCTGATTTGATGGTAATTGCTCCTTTGACGGCGCATACATTGGCTAAGTTAGCTTGTGGGATGGCTGATAATTTACTGACAAATACTGTGTTGGCTTCTACTTGTCCTGTGTTGTTAGCCCCGGCGATGAATACGGATATGTGGGAACAGTTGGCGGTGCAGCGCAATTGGCAGCATTTGTTGACAGATGGCAGATTTCATGGTATGAGTACGGCTTCGGGATTATTGGCTTGCGATCGCATCGGTGCAGGCAGAATGGCAGAACCCCCCGAAATTCTCACTTATATTCAATCACTACTGCACACTGGCGGTAAACGGGATTTAACTGGAAAGCGTGTATTAATTAGTGCTGGGGGAACTAGAGAATATATTGATCCAGTCCGGTTTATTGGCAATCCCTCCACAGGGAAAATGGGACTAGCTTTAGCACAAGCAGCACTACATCGAGGGGCAAATGTGACTCTGGTGCATGGTGAAGCGACTTGGGATGCACCTTTAGGGGTGGAAGCTATACCTGTGGATAGTGCCGCAGAAATGCAAGAGGTGATGCAGTCAAATTTACCCAATGCTGATGTAATAATTATGTCCGCAGCCGTGGCAGATGTCAAACCAAAAGTTTATAGTCCAGAAAAATTACCCAAGCGATCGCTACCCCAATCTTTACCTTTAGAATCAGTACCAGATATAGTTGCGGAGTTAGCACAACTCAAACAACCCCATCAATTATTAATTGGCTTTGCTGCACAAACCGGGGATATCATCACCCCAGCTATGGCTAAGTTGCAGAATAAGCAGTTGGATATGATTGTGGCTAATCCCATAGATGCGGCTGATAGTGGTTTTGGTAGTGATTATAATCGGGCGGTTTTTTTAGATAAACACGGAAATAAAGTGGAAATTGCGCGTTGTTCTAAGTTGCAACTGGCGCATTTATTATGGGATTTTGTGGTTTTTTTTCACGCAGAGTCGCAGAGGCGCGGAGAGTGAAAGAATATAATGTGTGTAACACCTGACTAATTCGGGCTTGGTTTTTCACAGCGAAGGGTTTGGAAATGTTTACCTCGTCGGATATTCCCGTAATTGGGATAATTTTGTTAATTGCTTTGGGTATTTTAGGTTGGGGCTTTTATCGCGCTAGACCTTTTGGCAAACTGGGAATCTTAGCCTGGTTACAGTCGGTGGTATTGATGACTCCCTGGCTACTATTTTTTGGTTTATTTGCGGCTGGGATTTACATCAATATAGCTGGTATATTGATTTTAGTCGTGACATCGGCTGGGTTATATGTCTTTTTAGGCAGACAGTTACGCGCAGCTGGACAAGATGCAATTATTAAGCAAAGAGCAACGGAAAGGTTAGCGGCTAATTCTTCAGAACCACTAGAAAACACGCCGCAGGTGGTACTTGCAGAAATTAAAGTTGAAACAATACCAATTCCAGAGGAAGACTTAAGCGCCATTAAAGGTATTTTTGGTATTGATACGTTTTTTGCTACAGAAACTATCTCCTATCAAGAAGGCGCGATTTTTAAAGGTAATATGCGCGGGGAAGCAGAGGAAGTTTACCAACGTCTGACTGCTAGTTTACAAGCTAAATTAGCTGATAAATATCGTCTGTTTTTAGTAGATAGCACAGATGGTAAACCTGTGGTAATTGTTTTACCTAGCCGTAATGATCCCCGTCCCATGTCATTATCCCAAAAATCCTTTGGGGTGATTTTGTTGTTAGCAACAATTGCTACAACTTTAGAAACTGCGGGATTATTGTTGAATTTTGATTTATTTAGCAACCCAGAACGATATACAGAGGCTTTACCCATAGCTGCTGGGATATTGGCAATTTTAGCAACTCATGAAATTGGTCATTGGTTGATGGCGCGTCGTCATCAAGTTCGCCTGAGCTGGCCTTTCTTTTTACCTGCGGTGCAAATCGGCTCTTTTGGTGCTATTACTCGCTTTGAGTCTTTATTACCCAATCGCAAGGTACTATTTGATATTGCTTTAGCAGGGCCTGCGGCGGGTGGTATCCTATCTTTATTCATGTTAATTGTGGGTTTACTACTTTCGCAGCCTGGTAGTTTATTTCAATTACCTAATCAGTTTTTCCAAGGTTCAATTTTAGTCGGTAGCTTGGCGCGGGTTATCCTGGGTTCGGCTTTGCAATCATCTGTTGTCAGTGTCCATCCTTTAGTAGTGATTGGTTGGCTAGGTTTAGTGATTACGGCTTTGAATTTAATGCCGGCTGGACAGTTAGACGGTGGTAGGATTGTACAAGCAATTTATGGTCGTAAAACCGCAGGTAGGGCGACTGCTGCGACTTTAATTTTACTGGGGCTAATTGCTTTGGGTAATTCCTTAGCTATTTATTGGGCGGTGGTGATTTTCTTCTTACAAAGAGATTTAGAACGCCCTACTTTAAATGAAATCAGCGAACCAGATGATGCTAGAGCGGCTTTAGGTTTATTAGCTCTATTTTTAATGATTGCTACCCTTTTACCTTTAACTCCCGGTGTCGCAGGAAGGTTAGGTATTGGTTGATGAGCAGGGGGGAGGAAGTCTAATTTATTACACCCTACTCCCCACTCCCCACTCCCTACGGTTTCCACCCAGCGAGTAAATTAGGATAACTGGTTGGGGTAGGGAACATCTTTTTTAACCGAAGTTGACGCTTGAGTGATTGTTCTTGGCTGAGATTCCAGAGGGTTTCATAAAAGAAAAAGGAAACTCCGGCAAATTTGCGATCGCGCACTGTTTCTACTTGTGTTTTAATCTGTTCTATGGGTACTGTACGATTTTTCAACCCTGATAAAATCCCAATACTCACAGGAATATGGCTCCGGGCGGCTTTCACTTCTGGATACTCTAATTCTTTGATAAATACATTCAAATCATCTCGATATATCTGCAATACTAAATCTTCTACCAGTCCCATTCTTTCCCATCTCTGCCAATCTGCTAAATAATATTCGTAGGAGAAACGCTGCGGATTAGGGGCGACGGAAACTATACAATCTTTGTGATTAGCTTTGATGGCTGTAAATACCCGCTTCATGAAGTCGGTAATTTTATTCGCTCTCCATCTCACCCATGCGGGATTTTTGGGATCTTGTGGCGGTGCTTGTCCCCGGTGTTCTTGTTTGTACAAGGCTACAGTATAGGCATCATAGCCTAATTCTGATGGTAAGCCGAAATGATCGTCAAATTGAATACCGTCAATATCGTAGTTTTTGACGATTTCCACAATTAAATCTTGAATAAATGTCTGCACTTCTGGGTGAAAGGGATTTAACCACACCCGCTCATGTATCCCTTCTTTGACAATTTTACTACCATCGCTGCGACTGGTGAGCCATTGGGGACGATTCTTAGCTAGGAGGGAGTCAGCCGGAGCCATAAAGCCAAATTCAAACCAGGGTATGACTTTCAGCCCTTTTTGATGTCCTTCGGTGACAACTTCTTTGAGCATATCTCGTCCTTGTAATCCGGGTTCGGGATCGAGCGATCGCCCAATGACTTTGGCTGCAACTTTGCTAGGATATAATGTATACCCCCAATTCCACACTACAGGGTAAACTGTATTAAAGTTTAATTCATTCAGCCGTTGCAAAGCATTTTTCAGGCGATCGCGTTCAAATAGTACATTACTATCAATATTGGTTAACCACACACCTCTTAATTCTGACTGGGGTGCTGTTTGAGCATTCACTGGAAAGGATAGCATGACTGTAGCAATCATACTCAAAGCCACTATTACCGCAAATAACCCCTGCTTTTGACGGTAAAAAAATTTCCCCCCCATCAACTCAATACACCACTGGAAAAATTTATTCATAACTTGCTACGCACAGCCTCAAACATGATTCATGACTAGTCTATTTAGCCATAAGTTGCGTTATTTTCTGCATCTTTACAGCGATAATTATATAAGGTATATCTTAGCCCCCTCATCGCTTGCGGAGAGGGGGTTGGGGGTGGGGTTCTTTTCCTGCATCTTTATATAAAATTGGTATGAGGTACAGCAGTAATAATTAAACGCAGATGAACGCAGATAAACTAGGAAAGGAACAAATAATCACAATTAGAGTGTCTATCTAAACATTAATAAATATAGGCATCTTCCCATGAAAGCTACTCTCAAAAAGTATTTTCTTGTCTATCAAAATAAAATCATCACCGCTTTAATTTTGACAGCTATTTTATCTATAGGTGGGGGGTTGACAATCATCAACAACGCCGTAGCTGATTCCCCTTTGAGAACAGAACGGAACACTGAATTATTATCCAGAGAACGTCAAAATAGCTTACCAAGTGTAGTATCTAAGGCTGTATTGACAGATTTAGCAAGTAAACAGGGAATTGACATTAAAGAACTCAAAATTATTGATTATCGCCAACAAACTTGGAGCAATGGTTGTTTAGATTTAGCTCAACCCAATGAAATGTGTACCCAAGCCTTAGTTCCTGGTTGGCGAGTTGTGATTGCTCATAATCAACAAAACTGGATATATCACACCAATAGCAACGGTCGTTCTTTACGTTTAGCTACTACAAATAACCCCAGCGATTCATCCATCAATCTACCTGAAGCAATAAAAAATGCCGTTGTTCGTGACGCATCCACTCGCAGCACAACTAAAGTTGCGGTGACTCCCCAAAATATTACTGAAGTAGAAAAAGTAGTTTGGAGTAATGGCTGTTTGGACATAGGCGGTGGAATTTGCACCTTTGCACTCGTACCCGGTTGGCGCGTGACTGTAACCGTCGCTGAAGAACAGTTTATTTATCACACTGATGAAGATTCTCTGGTGAAGTTTAACCCAGATGCTAGTCAAAAATTGTAGTCTCTATATCAAACTACACTTTATCTATCGGAATTAAGTTGTACTTTTGGGGAATAGATGATAGGATATGCTTTAGATAATAAATACATCTCAGGATAGATGAGTCATCAAAGCGATTGCTCACACCACATTTGGGTACAATCCCATAATCCGACAAAACGAGAGTTAAAACTGCAACAACAGCCACAGAAAGAGCCGACATTTTATTATTTTGCCTATGGCTCGTGTATGTGTCCGGTAGATTTAAAGCGATCGCTCGGTGAAAACACTCACCCTTACATTATCGGACCAGCAGTGTTAAAAGGCTATCGCTTAGGGTTCTATACCTATTCTCCCACTCGCCACTGTGGAGTTTTGGATGTATTACCAGATACTAACGCCAGTGTAAAAGGTGTGCTGTATCGCCTACCCTGGCGCTTGAGTAAATATTTAGATAAGCGGGAAGGTGTTTCTGAAAGTTTCTATCGTCGGGAAACAGTAGAGATTCACTGCCAAAATCATGTATACAAGAACACTCGCACCTATGTAGTAGTTAACAAGCTCACAGAAGAACTCGCCCCCAATGACTGGTATTTTAACGTTGTTCTGCGGGGTGCTGTCACCTGTGGACTACCAGAGGAATACTGCTGGCATTTGTTTGACCATATGTACAAATTACAACAAAGCCATCAACAAAAGCAAATCTTACACCCCACCCCTAGCCTTTTTCCCCCAGGGAAGATGGAAATCAGTACCTAATAGATAATAGAAAAACCTCAAACCAATTCTGGCTTGAGGTTTCCGAAACTATCACCTTTGGAAACTCCAGTATTTAGGAACTCAAAAGGTGTAATCAAATTGGTTTAGTAACGGCTACGGAAATTACCGCCCCCACCACTACGGTTTCCACCACCACCACCGAAGGAACCTCTATCTTCTCTGGGTTTCGCCTTGTTTACTTTCAAGTCGCGTCCCATCCATTCAGCACCATCAAGAGCTTCGATAGCTGCTGTTTCTTCTTCATCTGTACCCATTTCTACAAAGCCAAAGCCGCGCAGTTGTCCTGTTTCACGGTTGGTTGGTAGTTGTACACGTTTTACAGAACCATATTCTGCAAATACAGCACTAAGAGTGTCTTGTGTAACTTCGTAAGATAGGTTGCCTACGTAAACTGACATAGATTTTCTCCAAAATCGTAAGAGTGTAGAGATTTCGATTTCGGGGAAAAGTCTGTAAATACCAAAAGGAAAAAGCCTGTCAATAATAAAAACAAAAGCTGATCGCCGAATAAATTCTCACTCCCCCACTATGACACAAATTTCCCAAGTGTGGGGGAGTCAATAAAAATTGTTATGAAAAGTCACACAAGCCACAGAAATTTAAGTATGACATATTCTGCGATCGCACGTTAACTTTTTTTTAAGCAAAATAACCATTAAATTAGATATAGGGACTACAAACACAAACCGATGAACGCGATCGCCTCCTGTCTTGCATCTACCATTAACGAAGAAAATGCCATCTGTCTTTGGGAAAACCTGGAACACAGCCAGCAAAAACATATTCAACAGGCGATCGCATCTGCAAACCCGCCCCATTGTCTCGTCTATCCCCGCACCCCAGCCCAACTAGCAGCAATCATTGCCGAGGCGCACCGTCAAAATTGGCGCGTCCTCCCCTGTGGGAAAACCACTAAAATTCACTGGGGTGGTTTAGTCAACAGCGTCGATATCGTAGTTAGTACAGAACACATCAATCAACTAATTCAACACGCCGTTGGTGATTTAACCGTCACAGTAGAAGCCGGGATGCAGTTTTCCCATCTCCAAGAAATTTTGGCAAAATCGCAGCAATTTATCGCCCTAGACCCCAGCACACCAGAATTAGCCACCATTGGTGGTATCATCGCCACAGCCGATACCAATTCCCTCAGACAACGTTACGGTAGTGTCCGCGACCAGCTACTAGGAATTACCTTTATCCGGGCTGATGGGCAAATTGCCAAAGCAGGCGGGCGAGTGGTGAAAAACGTGGCTGGATACGATTTGATGAAGTTATTCACTGGTTCTTATAGCACGTTAGGCGTAATTAGTCAAGTAACTTTCCGTGTGTATCCCTTACCGGAAGCATCTGGTACGGTGGTGCTAACTGGGACACCAGAAGCTATATCCCAAGCCGCAAGTATTCTCCGCAGTTCTGCTTTAACACCCACCCAGGCTGATTTGCTATCACCTCAACTCGTTTCTGCATTAGGCTTCAGTCAGGGGTTGGGATTAATGGCACGTTTCCAAAGTATTAGCGAAAGTGTCAAGGAACAATCAAATCGCTTGTTGGCGATGGGGGAAAAATTGGGTCTGAATGGGACAATTTATCTGAATGCAGATGAAGGCTCTCTATGGCAAAGATTGCGAGAAATCATGGATAATCGGGTAACAGATTCTGCCATTACCTGCAAAATAGGAGTATTACCTACTGGGGCTGTGGAGGTTTTGACTAAAGCAGATATGGGTTTGGTTCACCTAGCTAGTGGTTTGGGTTGGTTGCAATTTGAGGATGAAAGTCAGGTTTTAAAAATGCGTCAGCAGTGTGAATATCATCAAGGTTTTTTGAGTATTTTAACAGCACCACATAGGGTTAAAGAATCAATGGATGTTTGGGGTTATTCTGGTAATTCTTTGCAGATAATGCGTCAAGTTAAGGCTCAGTTTGATAGTCAGAATATTTTAAGTCCTGGTCGGTTTGTGGGGGGAATTTGATTTAACTAACCGCAAAGGACACAAAGGACACGAAGGAAGAGGGGAAGAGAATAAAATGCAAGTTTCTGATAGTTCTGTGAATGATACTGCTAAGATTAAGAATTTAAAGGGTTTTGATGTTAGTCAGCCACCTGATCCGAAGTTGATTGATAGCTGTGTACATTGTGGTTTTTGTTTGGCTACTTGTCCCAGTTATCGGGTGATTGGTAAGGAGATGGATTCTCCTAGAGGGCGCATCTATTTAATGGATGCTATTAATGAGGGTGAAATTGCTCTGAATACGGCAACTGTTCAACATTTTGATTCTTGTTTGGGTTGTCTGGCTTGTGTGAGTACCTGTCCTTCTGGTGTACAGTATGACAAGTTGATTTCTGCGACTCGTCACCAAGTTGAACGCAATTATTCCCGCAGTTTACCAGATACTTTAATTCGTAAACTGATATTTTCTTTGTTTCCTAATCCTGATTTATTACGCTTGTTTTTGTTTCCTTTGTTGGTTTATCAAAAATTAGGTTTACCAAAGTTGGTGCGGGCTACAGGGTTACTTAAAAAAGTATCTCCCCGTTTGGCTGCAATGGAATCAATTTTACCCACAATTACTGTTAAGTCTTTTCAGGATAATTTACCCGATGTGATTCCCGCCCAAGGTGAGAAGCGTTACCGAGTTGGGGTGATTTTGGGATGTGTGCAACGCTTGTTTTTCTCTCCTATTAATGAAGCAACTGTAAGGGTTTTAACGGCTAATGGTTGTGAGGTTGTAATTCCAAAATCTCAAGGTTGTTGTGCGGCGCTTCCTGAACACCAAGGACAAACTCAACAAGCGCAGGCTTTAGCTAGACAAATGATTGATAGTTTTGCTAATACCGATGTAGATTTTGTAATTATCAATGCTGCTGGTTGCGGTCATACTTTAAAAGAATACGGTCACATTTTACAAGATGATCCAGAATATAAAGAAAAGGCTGAGGCATTTGCCGCTAAGGTCAAAGATGCTCAAGAGTTTTTAGTCCATGTGGGTATCACAGCTAAATTATCACCATTAACTGATAAACCTTTAAATTTAGTTTATCAAGATGCTTGCCATTTATTACATGGTCAAAAGATTAGTGTGCAACCACGTCAGATGTTAAAACAAATTCCCGGAATCAAGTTAAGCGAACCCCTAGATGCAGCTTTATGTTGTGGGAGTGCGGGTGTTTATAATATGCTGCAACCAGAAGTTGCTGAAGAATTAGGACAGCAAAAAGTGCAGAACTTATTAAATACTGGTGCAGAGTTAATTGCTTCGGCTAATCCTGGTTGTACTTTACAAATTACCAAACATCTGCAATTGCAAGGTAAAACAATTTCAGTCATGCACCCAATGGAATTATTAGATTATTCAATCCGGGGCGTGAAATTAAACTGAGTGAGATACACAAGGGCGGGTAAAATTTCATAATTAGCTCAACTCAAAACAAACGTAATCACCAGATCCCCGACTTATTTGAGAAGTCCGGGATCTATATCCTTAAATTCAGAAGCAACTATCTGATGCTGAAATAGTTGTGTATTTATAATTACAGATGATTTTAGGCGATCGCACGTTTATTTGCTATAATCAGTGTATCTTTGATACAAAGTTTACAGTATTACACATTTCAAACTGTTAACTTCTAAAGTTTTTTGGGAATACTATATTTGCAGTTCTTAATAAATTTTCAGTCAATGAGCATGAAATTTACAGGAAAAATTAAGGCTATTAGTATTAAGGAGGGTAAATCTGGTCTGGGATTTATTGATTCTGATAGACCAATACCTGATCATGAAGGTGATCTACTTTTCTTTGCTGACAAGCTGGTTGGTCTAGCAATTGAATATGTAGAGCGAGGAGATTCAGTAGAATTTACTGTTACTGAATGGAATAAAAAAGATGGTACTAGCCAAAAAATTGCCGAAGAAGTTCGCTTCTTGAATAAAACCATCAACTTAACAGGTGTGATCAATTGGGTAAATACAGAAAAAGGCAACGGTTATATAAGACCCGACACACCATTAGATAATCTAAATAAAGATTTATTCTTTTTTAAAGAAGATTTAGAGGATGTAGAAATAGAAAATGTTTCCAGAGGCGATTTGGTTGAATTTATAGTAAAAATTATAAATTATAGAGATGGGAGGGTAATAAAGTCAGTTAAAAATATTCGCTTACTTACAGACCAAGTAAATCTTTCTATAAAATCAGCCACAAATACACAAGTTTCTGAGTCAGTATCAACCACAAATACACAAACTTCTGATATAGCACCAGCCACAAATACACAAACTTATAATCACCATACTTTAAAGCTCAAAGAAGTCAAGGAAAATATGGGTTTACTTCTGAGTAGTTATAAAACACTATCAGATCCGGGAGAGTTTGAGGATTATACATTCATGATTCTCCGGCTCTTGGGTATCCACAGCTTATATCAATACGATCAAAAAAATCAAGCTGGTAGAGCCGATGGTTTTTTTATAATTGGTAGTCTAGCAGTAATGTATGACTGTACGCTCAGAAATGATTTTGAAGAACACAAAAAAGAACAAATTGAAAATTATGTTAATAAATTGAAAAATTCTCAAATCACAATTGATTTCAGATTAACCGATGGTGGTGTCAGGAAAAAAACTCTGCAAATACATGGTAAAAATTGTCAGGTTTGGATAATTACTAAAAACCTTACTAGAGAATTGTATGATGTTGATGGGATTCGGGTTAAAGAAGTTGCAATTCCAGATTTAATGAAGGTCTTTAATAAAAGACTGTATTCCGATGCTTTTGAAGAAGACGAACTATCTGCAAATCTTGCAGTAATTGATAAATCTTGATCTGTCGCCACATCAGCACAAATATACTCAATTAGCTAAAAATAATGAATATTAATGCCTCTATTATCGATCAACGTTTGGAATCATTGGCTGATGCCATTCGACAACAGGCTGATGAAGAATTACGTATTCGTGATCCTGGCAGGCTTAAATCTTTGGCATTTGTATATTTTTGCGTTACAACTCTTTTGGATTTAGAAGATTCTCATGCCTTTGATTGTTTAACTGAAGGTGGTGGAGATTTTGGTGTAGATGCCATGCACATTTCCGAAGAATATGATGGCGAGTTTACAGTCAGTTTATTTCAGGCGAAATATGTAAACAATCTAGAAGGCAACGCTAATTTTCCTGAAAATGGAATCACGGCTCTCATTAATGCAATTCGATTTTTGTTTGATCCTACTGCAAGATTAGAACATATTAATCAACGCTTACTTACCAAGGTAGAAGAAGCCCGCAGCTTAATTCGGGACGGATATATTCCACAAATCAGAGCATTAGCCTGTAACAATGGATTGGAATGGAATGCTGCATCTCAGGAAGCAATTAGTCGCGCTGGATTCGGCGATCAGGTTACATGGGAACACGTAAATCACGAACGTCTCATTAAAATTCTGCAAGCGTCCAAGCCAGTCAAAGATACTTTGCAACTCAGTGGTAAAGCTGTAGTTGAAGATATGAATTTCAGTCGGGTGCTGGTGGGGAGAATTTCAGTGACTGAAATTCAGGCTCTGATCGAGCAGCACGGAGAACGGTTGCTAGAACGTAATATCCGCCGTTACTTAGGGCTACAAGGAAACCGGGTCAACGAAGGTATTCGAGATACCTTAAAGAGCGACGAGAAGAACAATTTCTATTTTTATAATAATGGCATCACTCTAACTTGTGACAGTTTTTCCTATAACGCGCTGCAAAACGGTGATTATCAGGTACGAGTTGAGAATCTGCAAATTATTAATGGTGGTCAAACCTGTCTGACAATTTTTAAAACTCTTCAAGAGCCAAATTTATTAGATTCGCTACAGCAAAATACCCAAGCCTATGTTTTGCTTCGGCTTTATCAATTACCTAGTGATAACGAGGATCTAGTCCAAAAAATTACTTATGCTACCAATAGTCAAAACCCAGTGGATCTGCGTGATCTGAGAGCCAACGATGACCGCCAGCAAAGACTGGAAATGGATATCAAACAACTGGGATTTAACTATCGCCGCAAACGCTCTGACACTGGCACCAAATCCACGGATATTACTTCGGGTGTAGCGGCTGAGGCGATACTGGCCGTTTGGCGGAAAAAGCCCCATCAAGCCAAGTTTTTTACTCGTGAGCATTTCGGTAAACTATACGATACAATTTTTACTCAGCAGCTTAATGGCGCACAAGTTATGATCGCTGTACATCTGTACAGAATTGCCGAAAATCGACGCAAACGACCAAACCCAAATGATCCCGCTTATGTCCGCTATGCTTCTTGCTTTATTGCAATGCAGATGGGGCGAAGGCTTCTAAGTGAAATGAATCTCGAAATTGAGCAGATTAATCACCGCAATTTTCAGGATGCCAATCAGTTGATTGATCAAAACGGGGAGGCTTATTTCAATGATTCAGTACAAGACGTTCAACAAGCACTTCAAGAACTTTACGGCCAGCAAGAAATTTCCTTACAACAACTTTCTGCGACTTTCCGACGAGGTGATTTGATAGAGAAGCTTCAGCATATAGAAATCCATTGAATCTATTTTTGAGGAACAACCCCAGATTGTAGGCAGAATAACACAACATATCTGCGATTTAGGGTACTTTAGTTTTGGTTCCACATCCTGTAGTTTCAAATTTTATGCTACATTTAAATGTTTTTAATAATCCAAACGAAAATCTTTGTATCTATCCAAGGTTCTTATTTATCCTTAATTAAGTAGTAATAATTTTTTAAATAATGCCCAGGATTCTTGTTATAGACGATGACGCGGCAATTTCAGAACTTGTTGCCGTCAATTTGGAAATGGCTGGTTACGATGTCAGCCAAGCTGAAGATGGCATTAAGGGTCAAGCGCTGGCTCTCCAGCTACAACCTGACTTGATTATGCTCGATTTGATGTTGCCGAGAGTAGACGGTTTTACGGTTTGCCAACGTCTACGCCGCGATGACCGCACAGCAGAAATTCCGGTGTTGATGCTGACGGCTTTAAGCCAAACTCAGGATAAAGTGGAAGGCTTCAATGCTGGCGCTGATGATTACCTCACCAAGCCTTTTGAGGTGGAAGAGCTTTTGGCGCGGGTAAGGGCTTTATTGCGGCGCACTGACCGGATTCCCCAAGCGGCAAAACACAGCGAAATTCTCAATTATGGGAATTTGACTCTGGTTCCCGAAAGATTTGAGGCTATCTGGTTCAATGAAACGGTGAAATTAACTCATCTGGAATTTGAGTTACTCCACTGTTTACTGCAACGCCACGGTCAGACAGTTTCTCCTAGCGAAATTCTGCGAGAAGTTTGGGGCTATGATCCAGATGATGACATTGAAACTATTCGAGTCCATATCCGCCACTTGAGAACTAAGTTGGAACCAGACCCCCGTCACCCCCGCTATATCAAAACTGTCTATGGTGCGGGATATTGTTTAGAGTTACCTGGCTTACCTCAATCTAATGAGGGGGCTTCTGCATCAGTGATTGAGTGAAATTTTTCAGGGATTTCAGGGATATGTGAGGTCATCTCGCCTTCTCTACGCAAAACGGCACTCTGATGATTGACACATCTGTACTTTGACTCGCTACGTACACTAGGGTTCGGCTTCTACTCTACGAGAAGCCACCCTCCAGAGTACAGTTTGGTCAAAAGGCTCTTCTATGCTGGAACAGTGCCATGAGTGTGCATTCCCAAACTAGGCGCGGTTGGGCGTAACACAGTAAGGATTTACGGGCTTGTTCTAGTTTGTGGATAATTTCTGGTTGATGCCACTGTTGCCAGTAGGATTGTTCTAGATAATCGACTAACCATAGTTGTGCTTCTGTATCTAATTCTTGGGCAATTTTTTTGGCTAACTCTAAGGCTTGGCGGTAGGATGTAGGGGCTTTGGTGACATCTTGGATTAAGGTGTCAGGAATAATCTGTAGTTGTTTATAGGATGCGATCGCACTGCCTGGGCTACCAGCTGCTATATTTAACACTGGCTGATGCTGCAAAATTTCCTCATGTCCTGTTTGGGTAAGTACCTGAGTTAAAGATTGTGTATCTAAACGATAAAAAGGAATCCGTTGACAGCGTGACACTAAAGTGGGTAAAACTGACTCAGGAGATGGTGCAATCAAAATTAAGGTCGCCTGTCCTGGTTCTTCCAAAGTCTTTAGCAACGCATTAGCGGCTGATTCTGCCATTGTTTCGGCTGACTCTAGCACTACCACATTTCTTCCTGATTCTAAGGGCGGACGGCCGAGAAACTCGGTAATTTCCCGAATCTGCTCTAACCTAATTACAGGGGGTGCTTTGCGCTTGAGTTTTTTCTCAGCTGCTTCTACGACTGTGAGTCGTTTTCCCTCGTGTTGGTATGTCGGCTGTACCCACAACAAATCAGGATGATTCCCTTGACGCAAACGACTGTGTAATGAGTTGATATTCCGTGTCTGGGCTGAAAATAACAATTCTACAAAACACCGTGCGGCTAAAGTTTTACCCACACCATCTATACCCACAAATAAATAAGCTGGGGCGACTCGGTTTTGTTTAACAGCTTGAGTCAGTAATTCTACGGCTTGTGACTGTCCTGAAAGTGGCGCAAATGGATCAATTGTCATTACTCATTAGGGATTTTCAGAAAATAAATTGTCCCATTTCATCAGACCATATTTGTTCTTTATCCCCCCTTCGACTGCGCTCAGGGCAAGCCTGCTCCCTGCCCCCTGCTATAATTAAGCAATACTGCCGCGTTTTCTGGTTTCTTTGTAAGACGTTCCCACATTTTTCAACCCGGCTTTAATCATTTGTCTTTCTAACAGGGCAAAGAATCGAGTGCGATCGCCACCTCTAACTACTGCTTGATTATGGGCTTCTGCGATCGCCACAGGATAACCATAGCCTTTTTGCACCTGTGCCAGCATTAATCCCAGGGCTTGGTTTAAAATATCTGTATTATCCGCTACCCAGGCAGGTACTTCAATGCGCGCAATTTCACTACCTACATGGACATGACAAAAGTAAATGATTTGCTGTTCATAGAGTTCTAAAATCCGGTTATTACTCCGCCACAGTGGACCCCTTTGTCCTGGTTTTAGTTGGCTTCCCCAAAGGGTCGTATCGCGTAAGGTGTCAAATAGTTTACAAGGTACTTTTTCTAGTTGGTCTGGACAATGACTGCGACAATCGGGGGCGGGATGGGGACAGGCTAATAACCGTAAAAAGTTGGTACAATCGATGTTGCGTGAGGCGCTGAGATATCCCATGAGGGGAATTTTTGCTTGTTGTAACTGTTGCCATGCTTCTAGAATTGGGGGTAAAATGCGATCGCGCGCCTCTAAGGGTAACTGTTCTAAAAACCAGTAAATTAAAGAACCATCCACCATTGCTAAAGCTGGGGCTTCTCCTTTTGCTGCACAAGCTAATTCAGCTAAAACTGTGGTTTCCGATGCAGTACGGCGATAACCCATCCATTCCTCCGTTTTAATTCCCCACTGGCGAGACACATATAAATCTTCTGGGCGATAAAATACCTCTGGTAAACTATCTAACAAGGGTTGGCGATTTTGACCGTAGTGTAAAACAACTCTACCGATATTCAAAAGATAGCAATAGGCGATTTCATGATGATTGGGCGCAATTTGGGAACCGTCGGTAGCAATGACTGTATGCACTTTCGGCGGTACGGGAATATCAATGCAGGTTTCTAGTGGTTCTATGGGTGTAGCATTAGCAAAGAGAATGCGATCGCGCCATTGTTCCTGAGTATCAATTAAATCTTTTTGACGCTGATAAGCCTGTTGCAGATGTTGTTGGGCTAATTCTAAGCGCTGGCGACTAGCAGCTGCTTCTAAACTCAGATGCTGACTTAAACCCTGCATTTGTCTGGCTAATTTTGTCAAATCAAGCATAAGGGGAGTGGGGAGTGGGGAGTGGGGAGTGTGGGGAGTGTGGGAGGTGTGGGAAAAAACTTTTAGAGTGGTTGAGAAATCAAATATTAGTCCTAATATATACTGAAAATCTTAGTACAACATATAAAGCCTTTTCCTTACCCCCTAATGAACTGGTGTATACACATCCTTATCCAGAAAGGGTTTCCAGACCTAAAAATAAGATTGAACCGGAAATCCAGTTCCCCTCCTCGCTTGCGGTGAACCAGCGCTGTAGGCGGGTTTCCCACCGTAGGCGACTGGTGAATCCGAAGGAGGAGGGGTTAGGGGTGGGGTCTTATGACACAGCAGAGAATTTACCGACTTGTGTGTACACCATAGCTACTGAACTAGGGTGAAAAGCAAAATTCAATGGCTATGAGCCGATAAACATCCCTCATAAATAAGCTAGAATGCTAATATCACAAGCATTTGCCGCTTAAAAATATGCCATGCTGGAGACTATAGAAACAAGACTTTACGAACTAGAACAATTTGCCAACACCTTAGTATCCCAGCAACTCACACACCTCAGTTTACTTAGTATTGGCATCATTTTTACAGCTGGTTTACTCACTAGTCTTACCCCTTGTATGCTGTCCATGCTACCAATTACCATTGGTTACATTGGGGGTTATGAAGCCAAAGGGCGCTTGCAAGCAGCAGCCCAGTCTACATGGTTTGCTTTAGGTTTAGCAACTACCCTCGCAGGTCTGGGAATTATAGCAGCTTTTGTGGGTAAAGTCTATGGTCAAGTGGGCATCGGCTTACCTATTATCGTCAGTATTATCGCTATTCTCATGGGGCTAAACTTACTCGAAGCCCTACCTATACAATTTCCTTCCCTGGGTGAAACTAATTGGATTTCCGCAGACTTACCGCCTGGTGTGCGTTCTTATTCCCTGGGTTTAACTTTCGGCTTAGTGGCTTCTCCTTGTAGTACCCCGGTTCTAGCTAGTTTACTGGGTTGGGTTGCCAGTACACAAGATTTAATTTTGGGCGCGATTTTGTTACTATCCTATACGGCGGGGTATGTAGCACCTCTGATTTTAGCTGGGACTTTTACCGCTTCCATTAAAAAGCTGCTAGAACTGCGGCGCTGGTCTGGTTGGATTAATCCTGTTAGTGGTGTGTTATTGGTCGCCTTTGGTGTATTTTCCTTACTTTCTCGATTCCCCTTGGGAAGTTTTTAAGCCATGACTGTAGAAAATTCAGCATCCACAGCATCCACTTGGTGGTCATTACCTGGGCGATTTTTACGCAGGGAGATTTTACCTGTACTAACTAATTTACGACTGGCGATCGCACTATTATTAATCATCGCCCTCTTTAGCATTAGCGGCACAGTAATTGAACAAGGCCAGTCACCTGCATATTATCAATCTAACTACCCCGAAAGTCCAGCTTTATTTGGTTTCCTCACTTGGAAAGTCATTCAAGTAGTGGGATTAGACCATGTATATCGTACTTGGTGGTTTCTCGGCTTACTGATTTTATTTGGTACTAGTCTCACAGCTTGTACATTCACCCGTCAGTTACCAGCCTTAAAAACCGCCCAGCGCTGGAAATATTACGAAGAACCGCGACAATTCCAAAAATTAGCCTTGAGTGCAGAATTAGATAGCGGTTCCCTCAACTCTTTAAACGAAATCTTACAAAATCGTCGTTATCAGATATTTCCAGCACCAGAAAAAGATCATATTCTTTACGCGCGCAAGGGAATAGTTGGACGTATCGGTCCCATAATAGTCCATGTCGGGATTGTCACAATTCTCCTGGGGGGAATTTTAGGGGCGATGACTGGATTTATGGCTCAAGAAATGATCTCCAGTGGTGATACATTCCAAGTAAAAAATATTATAGATGCTGGCCCCTGGGCAAATTTCCAAATCCTCAAAGATTGGTCTGTGCGGGTGAATCGCTTTTGGATTGATTACACACCCACCGGAGGAATTGACCAATTTTATTCAGATATGTCAGTTGTGAATAAACAAGGGGAAGAAGTTGACCATAAAAAGATTTTCGTTAATCAACCCCTGCGTTATCATGGCGTAACCTTTTATCAAACTGATTGGGGAATTTCCGCCATTCAGATCCAATTTAATAATAGTCCCATATTTCAGTTACCGATGGCTTCCCTAGACACCAACGGTAAAGGAAGAATTTGGGGAAGTTGGATACCCACCAAACCCGATTTGAGTGAAGGAGTTTCCGTCATCGCCAAAGACTTGCAAGGAATGGTATTAATTTATGATTCCGCAGGTAAACTAATCAACACAGTCCGCAGTGGAATGTCAGCCGAAATCAATGGCGTAAACCTCAAAATCGTTGATGTCATTGGTAGCACCGGATTACAAATTAAATCCGACCCAGGTATCCCATTAGTTTACACAGGATTCGCCTTATTAATGTTAGGTGCAACCATGAGTTACTTCACCCACTCCCAAATTTGGGCATTAAAAACAGGCGATCGCCTGTATATTGGAGGAAAGACTAACCGCGCCCAGGTTGCATTTGAACAAGAAATATTACAAATCCTAGACACCCTCGCCTCCCAAGCAAAAACATAAAACCTCAGCGTACCTTTGCGTTTAAACCTCTTTCTGATGACGCACTTCCACCACAGTATGCACATTACCACGGGGAGTAAAATCAGCCTTCACCGTCACCTGCAAAGGATCACAAGCAGCCACAAAATCATCTAAAATTTGATTTGCAGATTCCTCATGAGAAATATAGCGATCGCGGTAACTATTAATATATAGCTTCAAAGCCTTTAACTCCACCACCCGCTCATCAGGAACATAAGTGATATAAATCGTCGCAAAATCCGGATAACCAGAAAAAGGACACTTACAAGTAAATTCCGGTAAAGAAATACTCACATCATATCGCCTACCCACACGCGGATTAGGAAAAGTAATTAACTTACCCTCAGTAATCTCACGTTCACCATACTTCATTTCAGGAGAAGAACTGCTCATACTTGTTTCAATATAATTGAATTAAACCCCTTCCCAGTCAGGACAACTATCATCATCCCAACCGTGAGGATGCATACCACACACTAACAGATTACCACTATAGACTTGACCGTGGTAGTGATGACAACCCATACAAGCAGCATTCTTTTCCTCTGTTGGTTCTACCCCGTAAGGAAAACCAATATCTAAATCTCCAAACGCATCTTCCAATTCCAAATGTGAATCAGTCAGTTCCTGTAAATACTCTTCAATGTCAGTAGCGATAGAATTTTGTACCTGTTCTGAAAATTCTTCCGTTAATTCAAAAAATACATCTATCATTTCACTCATTCCCAGGAAGAAACGTTCTACTTCATCAGTCACAGTTTCGACCATTTCTGCTAAATCTTTTTGCCATTGTTCCATAAATTCTACGCCCTTATCCCATCTCAACAGGAAGGTTAGTGCTATCAACCTGGCCGCACTATACTACATCCTTGGCAATCTATATATAGCAAGTTTCGGTACATTAGGCTATGCCTAAATGCCCCTAATTAATCATCTTTTTGTAAGTTTTTTAACTGTTCTTGCAGTTCTATCACTTGTTGGCGCAAATCAGAAACATTATTTGTGGGAGTATCTGCATCTTTCACAGTTCCCGGTTCATCATCTTCTAAAATTTCAATGCGGCGCGGTTCAGATGCTGGTGGTTTATCTGGGGTTTCACCAGGTTTATCTGGCTGTTGAGCTTGTTTCATCATATCTTCAACGAAACGGCGGGCTTCTTCGGTGTTCATTTCGCCCTTAGCCACCATTTCATCTGCCAGTTTTTGGACTTGCGATCGCAGTTCGCCCAACTTCCCTCCTGCTTTCTCACCTGCGTAAGAAGCTAACCCGACACCGAGGTAAAAAGCTTTTTGAACAAAATCTCCCAAACCAGGCATTTTTGATGACCGCTCCTAAAAAATAGGGCGACCCGGAGACTACGCCTACCATAAGCATCCCGTATTGCTGCTACCTTCCGGTTCTGACAAGATTTGGGCGTTAAAGTCGCGTAGATCCAGGTCTAAAAACAGTATAACACCAAAAGCCCGTAACTGTGTCTTACTCCACAATAATTTTCCATTCATAAAGTTCATAACTGACACAGCCATTCTGCACCAAGGGGTCAAGGGAGACAATTGCTTCCGCTTCATCCCTAGAAGCCGCTTCAAAAATTAACATTCCGCCCCTTGCTTCTGCCCAATAACCGCTACGGGCTTTGTGTCCTTTGGCAATTAAATCTTCAACATAGGCTTTATGGGCGGGGACGTATTGATCAAAAATGGCTTTATCAACTTTACCCGCTTCAATTTTGACGAACAAAGGCATTTACTAGCATCCTCTAGCTAAAGTTTATATTGTTGCTGTGATCAAAATAATTCAAAATATTCTCTTTGCTCCCAGTCAGTTACTCGCTGGGAATATTCCTCTGGAGACTGGTCAGCAACAGCCTTTAAAAAACGGTTAATTTCACTTTGTTTCATCTTGATCATAAAGTTAATGAATTGCTGTCCCATTTTTTGGGCAAAAAGTTCACTTTGACTCAAGTACGAAATCGCCTCTAGCAAATTGGAAGGGAAGGGGGGATTTTCTGTAGTATAAGGTTCCTCTGTGGGGGAACCAGGGTCAAGCTGAGAATCTACACCATCTAACCCACAAATCAATTGTGATGCCATATAGAGATAGGGGTTTGCAGCTGGTTCACCAATGCGGTTTTCTATGTGAGTATTCGGGTCATCAAAACCACCTTGGAATCTAATCATTGCGCCTCGGTTTTCCCATCCCCACCCGGCCCGGTCAGGAGCCAAGGAATTGGGGCGAAATCTTTTATAGGCGTTAATCGTCGGGTTTGTGAACACACAAGTAGGATTGACGTGTTTGAGAATCCCACCCATGAAGTGCTTGGCTAAATCTGACATTAACGTATTTGAGTTGGCAGAGATAAAAGCATTCTCACCTGTTGTTCGGTTGATCAACGATTGGTGCAAGTGCCAGCCATTAGAAGAACAACCTTGTAATTTTGGACGACACATAAATGAGGCGATGTAACCTTGTTGACGACAGATTTGTTTCGTGGCCATGCGAAATACTGTCATCGTATCGGCAGCTTGCAATCCAGGAATCGGGTCAAAGGTAAATTCAAATTGACCAATACCACCTTCGTTTTCTACACTTCTTAAAGGCAGTCCCATTTGCACTAGGTTTTCTGCCAGAATACACAGTAAATCATGAATTTCTGGATTGTGTGATTCCAGCAGATATTGAAAGCTATGTTCAACGGCGCTCACTTTTGGCGGTTCACCGGGTTTTCCAGAATGACCAACATCGGCCATTGCTAACATTGGATCTTCCAACTTTGCTAAATACCACTCAACTTCTAATCCCACAACATAATCTAAGCCTCTATGCTGTAAGTCTGCTAAAGATTGACATAAAATACTTCGACTGGACAGAGGTATAGGCTGACCATTTTGATAGTATTGGTCGCAAAGGATTAAACCAGTCCGTTTTGCCCAAGGCAGAATGTAGAAAGTATGGGGGTCAGGAACAGCAATAATATTCGGCGCACCCTTCATTTCGGGTATTTCTAAACTGTTATTAGCAACAAAAGGGTTAAATACCAGCGCACCTCCAGTATCAAATAAAAATGTCCCTGTGCTGATTTGCATTCCATTTTCCAAGGCATTAAAAAATGCTTGGGGTAAGAGGGATTTACTGCGAAGAATACCATGCTGATCTGACCAAGCAGTACGAATTAATAATAGATCCTGTTCTTTCACAACAGCTTTGATCTGTTCTGATAATTCTGTTTGATTTTCTGTCCACAGGTGATGACGCTCAATAAATCCGGGTCTTTTCATCTGGTATAGCTGGGGAGTGGGGAGTGGGGAGTGGGGAGTGGGGAGTGTGTGGAGTGGGAGGTGTGGGGAGTGTGGGGAGTGTGGGAGTGGGGTAAAAGTCTTTCAGTGTCTAACTTTTATGATCAGTTTATTTCCTGACGTGTATGCGTAGTGCTATGTTTGTGCTGTTAGTTCTAAATTAGCTGTCATGAGGCGCTTCCACTCTTGGTAATAACCACGAATTGCTAACTCATCGGTGACAGGGCCGGTTAATACTCCATCTTCATCCAAATGATGGCGATCGCTCATTCCCACTCCACGATTGATCGCTACCCATTCTAGTTCCGGGATACTTAACCCCCGATGACATTCAGTAAAATTCACCATATCATCGGGAATACCAAAACTGGGAAAGTCTTCTTGAGTTCTCATCCGCAGAACATTAACCTCATCTGGTACTCCAGAGATTGTTGTAGCATATATCGTCACTTGAGTGCGATCAACAGCTAGGGGTTCAATTACCTGAATTTGATTACCCATAATCAGCAAATTGGGAAAAATAGTTAAATTCATTTGGGAACCAACAGACAAATCTAACCAATAATCTGCCTGCTCACCCCACTGCTCTCGAATCTTGGCTTCATAGGCTTCCCGTCCAGGTTGGGGGCGCTGTTGTTGCCAGTAAGCACCAGGTTTTTTGGTATAACTGGGGCGCTGATCGATGAACATATGCCCATGACCAAGGTACTGTACATACATTGGTTCCTCATCGGGATTGTGGGTGAAATATTGCATATCTTTTGCTGATTCTCCACGATTAGCTACAGCCAGCAAAGAACGGTGTGAGAAGGCCACATGATAACCATCAGCTGCGTTATCGTAGCTAAATTTCCAGTTAGCTTGATAAATCATTTTATGGGCGCTACTCTGGACAGTGATTTTGGCGTTGGGAAATCGATCAATCCACTGATCTAATAAATCTTTTGCTCTTCCTAGATAAGTCAGTAAATCTGGTGCGGCGCAATTTAAAGTACCAAATATAAAACCCCGATAGCTGTCTACCCTGGGAATTTGCCCTAAGTTAAATTCTGAATGCTGGAAGTCAGCGCCATACCCTTTTGCCCACGGTACACCTTTGAGTTGCCCTGTGTTGCTATAAGTCCAACCATGATAAGGACAGGTGAAACTTGTTTTACAGCCACGAGCTTCACGACAAACTGTTGCACCTCTGTGGCTACAGCGATTAAATAAAGCGCGAATTTTTCCCTGGCGATCGCGTAAAATAATAATTGGGCGATGCCCTAATTGAGATGTCTTAAAATCGTTGGGTTGAGGAATTTCGCTTTCATGAGCTAAGTAAACCCAAGTTCCCCCAAAAATCCGCATCATTTCTTCTTGGAAAATTCCGATATCTGTATAAACTAAGCGATGCACTCGCTGCGGCTGAACTAGATAATCCCAGTCATAAACTTCCTTGGCTTCACTGTTTCTATGGTTCATGGTGAGCTTTTTCCAGAAATACTGATTTTATAGTTTTGCTACCAAAGATAGCTATAGCCATCAAGATTAGGACGTAAACTATAGCAACCGCCAAGGTAGTTAGGAAATTTGCTGTTCCCTGTTCCCTTAAAGCAAGAAGCTCAGGTTTTCATGACCTTGATCTCCATTAATCAAATTCACCTGCTTAAGAGCTATTTTCCATTTACCATCCTGCTGTTGTAGTCTATGTCTGTAGCATCCAGCCAAAATTTGTGTCTGGCCTTGGCGAAATGCGTGAATGATAAAGTTAGAGTAAATTTTCACTTCTTGTTTTCTAGTACATGAAAATATTTCTATATTGCTAATTATTCTATTAGTCCGTGAACGTGGTATTTGGGCATGAGCAAAACCACATTGTAACCAAAACACTCTGTCTTCTAAACGTCTGTGGTCATCAAAAGCAATTGATACTTCTGTTTTGGGGTCGCCACCACCAGGAATGCTGGGAATCCAATAAAGGCAATTATTAGTAAATAGGCTCAACCAATCATCAAATTTTGCTGCATCCAGCAAGCGTGCTTCCCGAAACAGTAATGCTTGACATTCTGACTGTATTGATTGATTAACTGGTTTATCTTCGTCTTCCCAGTTATGAAGTCCCTCAATTAGTTCACTATAAAAAATTTCATCTACATAATCAGAGTATTGTGAATTTCTAGGGTTTTTCTCTGGATTAACTGACAAAACTCACCTCCAAAACTGCTATATGTATAATATTTATCATTATGAGCCGTTTTTTCATCGCCCTGATACCACCAGAGCATATTCAGGACTACGCTAACGAAATTAAACAGCACTTTGCTGATCATTATGCTAGTTATGGCGCACAAAAGTCACCGCCTCACATTACCTTGCAACCGCCCTTTGAATGGTCAGATGCTGAAGTTTCCCAGTTAGAAGCATTCACCCAAGAATTTGCTCGCAGACAACAGCCAATACCAATTACACTCCAGGGTTACGCCACCTTTCCGCCCCGTGTTATATACATAAATGTAGTTAAAAGTCAAGCACTTTTAAGGTTGCAAGCTGATTTAATGGCTGATATTAACAGTAATTTAGGTATTGTGGATCAAACATCACAGACTCGCCCCTTTAATCCCCATTTGACAGTTGCGTTTCGGGATTTAACAAAGGGGAATTTTCGGGCTGCTTGGGCGGAATTTGTCCACCGTTCTTTAAATTTTGATTTTACTGCGGAACATTTAACTCTACTGCAACATGACGGTACACGCTGGAATATTAAATCCCACTTTGCTTTCTGCCGCCACCTTGAGGAATTATTGTAGTGATATGCTGGTTAAGAAATGCGATCGCATCTTAGCCCCAAACAATTCCCCTCAACTCTGCATATCTTCTGCTGATGGGAAGCAATAGCAATTTTTCGGCCTGAATTATTATGACTCGCGCAACTGAAAATAACGACTCTCTAGATACACAAGCCTGGAAATTGCTAGAAGAATCGATTATCTACTACAAAGGTAAACCCGTTGGTACTGTCGCCGCCCAAGATCCAGATTTAAAAGCACTTAATTATGATCAGTGCTTTTTCCGTGATTTTGTCTCTTCGGCTTTGGTGTTCTTGATGGCGGGTAAACCAGAAATTGTCCGCAACTTCTTAGTAGAAACACTGAAATTACAAAGTCATGAAAAGCAAATGGACTGCTTTGAACCCGGTGCAGGATTGATGCCTGCTAGTTTTAAAGTAGAACATGATGGTGATAAGGAGTTTTTAGTAGCTGATTTTGGAGAACAGGCGATCGCGCGCGTTCCTCCCATAGACTCTTGTATGTGGTGGCTGATCCTCCTCCGGGCTTATGAAAAATCTACAGGGGACGCAGAATTGGCGCGTCAGCCAGAATTTCAAGCCGGCATCAAATTGATTTTGGATTTGTGTTTAGTACATCGGTTTTCCATGTACCCGACAATGTTAGTCCCCGATGGCGCGTTTATGATTGATCGCCGCATGGGAGTCTACGAACATCCACTGGAAATTCAAGTATTATTTTATGCCTCCCTCATTGCTGCCCGTCAGTTACTCTTACCAGATAATGATACTTACATAAATAAGGTAAATGGGCGATTGGGGGCATTAAAGTATCACGTCCGCAACTATTACTGGATAGATTTGCAACGATTGAGCGAAATTTATCGCTATAAGGGTGACGAATTTGGGAAAGAAGTTGCTAACAAGTTCAACATCTATGCAGAATCAATTCCCCATTGGTTAACCGAGTGGCTACCGGAAGAGGGCGGCTATTTAGCCGGGAATCTTGGCCCTGGAAGGATGGATTTTCGCTTTTTTGCTTTGGGAAATCTCATGGCGATTTTAGCTTCCTTAGCCAGTGAGGGGGAATCAGCAAGGATAATGAATTTATTTGTGGCACGTTGGCACGATTTAATGGGTTATATGCCTGTGAAAATTTGCTACCCGGCTTTAGAAGGTTTAGAATGGCGTATGACTACTGGCTGTGACCCCAAAAATACCGCTTGGTCTTATCATAATGGTGGTAATTGGCCAGTGTTACTCTGGTTATTTGTGGCCGCTGCTCAAAAAGTTGGTCGTCCAGAACTAGCGCAAAAGGCGATCGCCGTCGTCGAAAGCCGTTTAATAGCCGATAAATATCCAGAATATTACGACGGGAAAAATGGTCGTCTCATTGGCAGAGAAGCTCGATTGTATCAAACTTGGAGTATCGCCGGTTTACTCACTGCCAAACAATTCATGGCTAACCCTGAGTACATAGAACTCATCAGTTTTGCGGAAATTAGCGATAGTTTGGGTTGTACTCTGTGAACTAACCGACTCCAGACATTGCTACTGAAAAAAAAACGTGTTTTTCCCATTGCAAAACTGAATATAATGCTCTACATGAGCAGCTACCAAACTTTCAACAAATCCGACTCAGATAACCGCACGAATAACAGTGACTGGCGGTTATTTTTACGACTATGGCCTTATGCCCGTCGCAGTAGCAAACTGTTGACACTGGCAATGGTACTACTAATACCCATCGCATTAGCCAACGCCATCCAACCACTGTTAATTGGACAGGTAATTTCTCTAATTCGTAATGAACCCAGCACATATCAGTTTCTGCGCGATCGCCCCCTATGGCAAGGGTTAAATATATTACAAGTCTTGCTGCTAATTTCTATAGTGATCAGACTGGCATTAACAGGTTTTCAGGGTTATCTACTACAGAAACTAGGACAAAAAATCACCGCCGCAATTCGCCAAGATTTATTCGATCATACGACATCTTTAGCAGTACGTTTCTTTGACCGCACACCCATAGGTAAGTTAATTACTCGACTCACCAGCGATGTCGAAATGTTGGGGGATGTCTTTTCCACTGGGGCTATTGGCATTATTTCCAATATATTGACCATGTTGGTGATGATCGGTATCATGTTTTCCATTGAGTGGAAACTAGCTTGCTTGCTGCTGCTGATGCTGGTACCAATTACCTGCTTAGTGATTTACTTTCAGCAACAGTACCGCCAAGCCAATTCCAAAGCACGGGAAGGACTTTCTACTTTAAATTCCCAGTTACAAGAAAATGTAGTTGGGGTTAATATAGTACAGTTGTTCCGACGGGAAAAAGTTAATGCCGAATTATTTTACGAAGCTAACCAAAGCTACACTAAACAAGTAGATCAAACCATCTTTTATGATTCGGCTGTTTCCGCCACCTTAGAATGGATTGGACTAGTGGCGATCGCCGGAGTATTATTATTAGGTGGTTGGTTACTTTTAGGAGACACCCTCACCTTTGGCGTACTAGCTGCATTTATCTTATATGCCCAGCGATTATTTGATCCTTTAAGAGATTTTGCCGAAAAATTCACCGTCATTCAAGCTGGTTTTACATCCATTGAACGCATTACCAGCCTTTTAGATGAACCCATAGAAATCCGCGATGGTAGTAATCAGCGCCTTTCCACAAATGATTCTGGTGTCAGCTACATAGACCAGATAACTAGTAATATGGAATCCCAAGAATTTACTCCTACCCCAGAATTGGGAGAAATTCGCTTTGAACACGTCTGGTTTGCCTACAAAGACGATGATTACGTCATTAAAGACCTCGACTTTGTAATTCATCCTGGTGAAAAAATCGCCTTAGTTGGCCCCACAGGTGCTGGCAAAAGTTCCATTATTCGCCTCTTATGCCGCCTTTATGAACCCACAAAAGGACGCATCTTAGTAGATGGTATAGATATCCGGGAGTTACCCCAAACAGACTTACGGCGGTATATGGCAGTAATTTTACAAGAAGGCTTTTTGTTCGCTGGTGATGTCAAAACTAACATTACTTTAGGAGACGATTACACCCTAGAACAAATTCAACAAGCTGCAACTAAAACCAATGTTGACCAATTTATTGCCGAATTACCCCAAGGTTATGATACTCAACTGCGACAACGGGGTACAAATATTTCTAGTGGTCAAAAGCAACTTTTAGCCTTTGCGCGCGCCGCCATTCGTAACCCGCAGATTTTGGTATTGGATGAAGCTACTGCTAGTTTAGATGTGAATACAGAAACTTTAGTCCAAGAGGCTTTAAACCAACTGTTAATCAGACGTACTGCCATTATTATTGCTCACCGCTTGTCTACTATTCGCAATGTCAATCGAATTTTTGTGTTGAAACGAGGTGAATTAATAGAACAAGGTAGCCATGATCAGTTGTTACAAGCTGAAGGACTCTATGCTACTTTACATAATTTGCAAATGCTGGGTTCTTGAGTAGCAGCTATTAAACGCAGAGGGGCGCTAAGGTAACGCTAAGTGTCGCTGAGGTTTTTTGCGATGATTCAGCTTTTTAATTAGTACAAGTTACTACTTTTTCACAAACTAGGCTAATACTATCTACTGCATATTTGACAAATACAGAATTTTCTTTGGCATTGCAAGAACCTTTTATTTCAAGTGTTCTTGTAGTGTCTTTGATCAGTTTGGCTTGGTAAATAAATACTGAATCAGATGTGTCTTCAAAACTTAACTCGGCTAATATTGTATTGTTATCTAAACTTTGCTGAATGATTTTTCCCGCCACTTTGTAATTAAACCAATTCCATCCGTGGTGTAGCATCAGTTCTCTTTCTAATATTTGCACCGCCGTGGGTAGGATTCCCCAGCCTCTATATACTTGGCGGAGAGATTGTATATCGCCTGTACGGGTTAAAATTGATTTAAAGGATTCTTGATTAAGCACACCATAATATCTCCCATCGGGTAAATCTATGGCGGTTGGTGCAAATCGATGTCCACCAAAATGGCTTGATTTCCAAATCCGGACATGATCCAATCCCAAATCCGTAATAGTTTCCCTAGCTTGGAAATAAAAAGGACTACCATATCTAGCACAACATTGATCGTGGCTACCGTGGGTACAGACTAAAATATCTCTGGTGGTATTTGTCTCTATTTCGTACTCAGGTATTTTACCCCACAAATATTTTTTTACTACCGCAGCTACTTCTTCAATATGTGGTAATTTAAACTCATATTTTTGGTATCCACTACTTAAACTTTCTTGTTTTTGATAAATCAACAGGGTGCTGTAATCTACTTTATGGGAATAATGATTACAAATTAATAAAAATCTAACAGGTAATTTTGCCCGTCGGACTTCCTCTACTAAAATCTTTAAATTATTTGGTACCCATTTAGATTGAAATGCATCATAAGTCCAGGGTTGAGGACATTCTACTAAAATATATGTTTCGTAATTTGCTGCACTACTAATAATATCTTCTCCTACTTCTCGTGCATGGTCAGAACAAAAAAAAGTATTCATCGAATTTTACTCATTAGTGAATTTTATGGACAACAGCCTATGAAGAAAAAGTCATGTAATTTTGGCTACGATATTTCCCAACTGAGCAATAAACAAGAATAATCTGCATTTATTCGTAAAAAGCAGGTAGCCACTTTATAGCACTGGTTTTTATCAACCTCTTTCTGATTAAGAAAATCTCTAGATTACAATTCATTGATCTCAAGATAGATATTGCACTGATTTTAAACTTCATTTTGTATTGTTCTTTATCCGGTGGAACAAAAAATTTTGCTTGGTGAAAATCAACTTTTTTCCACTGTGGAATATCTTCATCGGTGGCTATGGTGAAATGTAATAGGGTGGGAAGCTGGGAAAATAATGGTTTTTGACTGTTATCGTCTGTGAAAAGGGCTATGTTACTCCCATAGGTGTTTAAGGCTGCTATGAGACTCCTTACCTTTAATATATCAAAAAAATAAAACATAATTGCAAAAAATTCTCAATTGTTAGGTAAAAAATAAAACATCAGTCTGAAAGTAATCTTACCTTCGGTAGATGAATTAGATTGGTGTATTTATGCTGAATAGAATATCAGTGTTATATTATTTACTTACCCTGATTTAATCTAATGACAGCTGAACATATCTAATTTTTTTGAAATCAACATTTTAAATCTAACTTAATTACAGCAAAAACACAAGTTTTTTTATCTAAATTACTTGAGTAAAGTTTTATTGACTTGATATCTTCAATACTATTTTAAGCTAATTAACATTCAATTTCAGCCAAAAAGTATTGAATGTTTCAATAATATATATATATAGTCTTTTAAGGTACAGAATTTAATTTCAAATAACACCAGATTACATTGGATTTCTCTATGAATTACCCAGAAAAATATTTTGGTAGATGTGATAATTGTACGGTATATAGTGGGAACAGGGAACAGTTTTAGAGGTTGTCTGAAAAGACTAAGTTGTTAAGCATTTAACTTGCACAATTTGGACGGGCAAGATGCCCATCCCACAAGAGTTGTATTTAAAATGTTGTGCAAAATCAGGTTTGTTTAGCTTAATTCATTACAGTGTCAACTGGCGACTAGAAGTCGCGGAATCACCCAAACTAAACCTACCTGTGCGGGTTAAACATTGATTCGAGACAGCAAAAAGGTTCTAATATTATGTACCTTTAGTTCTTTCGCTACTATATGCCTTTAGTGGTATTTTCCCAGATTAACGACTCAGCCAAGCTTTGAGTACATCTAAAAGACTCGCACCACCCCAAGCTAGTGCGATGAAAATGGAAATGCTGGTAATTGCTCCTAATAAACAGATAACTAAACCGCCTAAGCTAATAGCACCATCATCTTCCAGCAAACCAAAGCTAGTGACGAAAACTCCGATAGCTGGGAGGGTGTTGGTTCCAGGAATCGGTATCATCATGGAAATGGCCATTAAGGCGATCGCACTGCCGACGGTGAGTTTACCTGGTATGGTGGTACAAATATAGGTGAAACGTGGCCTGGCGATCGCTTCAATTCTTTTTAACCAAGGATTTCCCGCTTTCAAAAATTTCTGTACTGTTGTAAGTTTGATGGGATAATTGAGTATTTTTTGGGGTAGTGTGGGAATTTTAGCCCCAATCATCAACTGGATAGCTAGTATAAAAATCGGAATTGCAAAAAATATTGAGTAACCAGGGGCGGGAATTGGTAAAGCTGAAGGTAAAGAAAGAATTACTAACAAAAACCCAAAAGCTCTTTCTTTTGCTAATAGCAGAATTTCTGCTAACGTCACTTCTGGGGTGCGGTTTTCGTCAAAAAAATACTGTTGCAACTCGTGAGATAGTCTAGCCATTGATTGGGGAATGGGGAGTGGGGAGTGGGGAGTGTGGGGAGTGTGGGAGGTGTGGGAAGTGGGAAAAAGTGATTTTGAATTTCTACCTCTTCTCTGTTTCCTGTTCTTTGGTATAACTAGCAACTGCTACCCTGAGATTACCTTGATGTTTTGCAAGTAAGCGATCGCCCGCCTCTTTTTCTAAACCAGTCCAGTGCATGAGTAAAGCTAGTTTAACCCACTTACCACTTTTTTCTAGTAGAAACCCAGCAGCATCACGACTTAAGCCTGTCAAGTCTTGTAGCATCTGTAAAGCGCGATCGCGTAACTTTTGATTTGTCACCGCTACATCAACCATGCGATTGCCGTAAACCTTGCCTAGCTGCACCATTACCCCGGTAGAAAGGATATTTAAAGCCAACTTGGTGGCTGTTCCCGCTTTTAAGCGTGTAGAACCAGCGAGAATTTCTGGGCCAGTTAATAAGCGAATATCAACATCTGCATCAAAGCGCACTTGTTCACTAGGTACACAAGCGATAAAAATAGTTCTAGCACCCCTTTGACGGGCAGCATTCAGCGCTCCATGCACAAAAGGAGTTGTCCCGCCGGCTGTAATCCCCACTACTACATCTAATTGAGTAATATGTCGTTGGGCGATCGCCGCTTCCCCATCTTCAGCACGATCTTCTAAATCTTCCGAACTGCGTACCAATGCACCAGCACCGCCAGCAATAATTCCCTGTACCAACTCTGGAGGGGTGCAGAAAGTGGGGGGACATTCCGCCGCATCTAATACCCCTAACCTGCCACTTGTCCCCGCCCCCACATAAAATAAACGTCCTCCCTGGCGCAAACGTTCCGCCGCTAAATCAATAGCCTCAGCCAACTGAATTTGAGCCGCCGCCACCGCCGCCACTGCTTTTTGGTCTTCAGTGTTAAATAAGTCCACCAACTCAACCGAACTCAGCTGGTCTAAATTCAGACTATCAGGATTTACCTGCTCAGTTAAAAGATAGCCCCGTGACTGCAAATCTGCCATACTCTACATCTTTATCAATAGCTTTTTTCCCCACATTCCCCATTCCCCATTCCCCAGTCAATTCATAACAACCCTTCTAATTTACGGCGAATATTTTCCAGTTCAGAATCAGACATTTCTGGTGCTGCTGGTGGTACTTGATTAGAACGATAGCTGTCATCATCATCATCTCTTGTTCCATCAGCTTGCCAGTCGGTATTTTCCAAATTCATTTCTGGCGGTAAGACTAAATCGCTGTTGGCTGGCACAATTTCCCATTCATAACCCGCACTTGTACAAAACTCCTTAATTTCCTCAGCATCCAGCATTTCCACTGTAGGAGTCGGAAAATCCTGAGCTTCCAGTAACAAAGCAAAGCGCAGAGCATCATCTTCTGACTCAAACATTAAAATTTTATTACGGGCAATCCCCGGAGATCCTTCAGCATCGCCTACCCGAATGGAATGAATCCCTTCGTTTTCCGTATGAGCATTAAAAATTAACACAAAAACACGCATTGGCGTAATCATCTGTCCTCTTGTTTTGCGATTTACCTATATTATTAGAGTTTTAGGCTGTATATCAGGAAAACATACAGTTGTAAATTTTACTTTATTGACATTTTTTTCTATCATTAGTAAAGATGATACATGAAAAACATTTAAACCCCACACATCTGACACATCCCACACTTCCCATACCTCCCACTCCCCAAATTGCCAATAGGTTTGTATCCTGGAATAAGCATTACCCTAGTAGTCACCTAGCTACACCCAGTCATCAGCGAAATCATAATGACTAAATCTCCTAATGAAGATAACTATTCCGATTCCTCCGCAAACAAGCGTTTGTGGTTGCTGTTATTGAGTCGCGGTGGTATTGCCTTGGGCGTACTGGTGCTGTTGGCAATGGGCGCAGGGATTTGGCGCTTGTGGAGTTTTGTCAATAATGAATTAACGCCCCTAGCTGCAAGCGGAATTACCAATACCCTGAACCGTCCGGTAAACTTGGGAGAAGTTACGGGCTTTTCCTTGACAGGAGTAAAATTTGGGGCTTCTGATATCCCGGCCACAGCCACAGATGCCGATCGCGCTGTAGTGGATGCTGTAAAAGTGAATTTTGACCCCTGGCGATTAATTTGGCAGCGTCAATTAAAGTTAGATGTCACTTTAATTAACCCAGATATTTATATTGAACAAGATAATCAAGGGCGGTGGATTACTACTGAAATTGCCCCGCCAGGTCAGGAACAGCTGATTAAAACTGATTTAGATAAACTGCGGTTTCGTAACGGTAAATTAGTATTAGTACGGCAAGAGCAAAATCAGAATGTCACATCTACTATTCCCCCGGTGGCGTTTTCACAAATTAATGGCACAGCCCAACTTCTAGACGATAACAAGCTGATTAGGTTTAACGTCAGGGGTGAAGCCGAGGGGGGCGGGAATGTTGCTATCCAAGGTGAGGCGGTTCCTCAAACATTAGCATTTAAATTCAAACTGCGATCGCAAGACTTATTAGCTGCTAAAATTACCGACCTAATTCAGTTACCTTTCGACTTGCAAGAAGGCAGAGTTAATAGCAACTTGCAAATTGAACTCACACCCCAACAGCCAGCCCTCCTCTTTGGCGATGCTAATTTACAAGGGGTAACGCTGCAAATTCCCAATGTTCCCCAGGCTTTTATAAATGCCCAAGGACTTATCCGCTTTCAAGGAACAGAAGTACAACTAAATGATGTGGCTGGCAGTTACGGCAAAATTCCTTTAGTCGCTACAGGAATTATCGACCCAGAAACAGGCTATAAATTAGCAGGTCGGATCAATGCAGTCAGTGTAACCGACGCTCAAGAAAGTCTGAATATTAAATTGCCCGTACCTGTGACTGGGGAATTACAAGCTAACGTCCAAATGCTTGGTCCCATCACCCAACCTGTTATCTCCGGCACAATTGGCACTATTAAAACTGCCCAAATAGATAAAATTGTTTTTAATCAAATTACTAGTAAATTTGAATTTACTCCTGATGCTGATTTAGTCAGTTTCCGAGACATTCAGGGTACAGCCGCAGTGGGTGGAGAAATTACAGGTGTTGGCAATATCAAACTCTCCACAACCCCCCAATTAGATTTTAATTTCGCAGGTAAAAGTATTTCTGGAGATGCTTTTGCCCAAATTTACCAAATAACCTCCCCCATTGAAATCGGCACTGTTTCCGCGACAGCCCAATTAACCGGTGGGGGAGATAATGTCCAAACTGTGGTCAGATGGCAAGCCCCAGAAGCTACCTATCCCGGTACTGGTGAAACTGTGATCACCCCAGATAATACCCTGCTGTTTCGTAATGTGGCTTTAAATGTCGGTGGGGGAATGGTGCGCGGTTCTGGGAGTTTTGCTAACCAACGTTGGCAAGCAGTAGCCGAAGCCTCCGGTGTGGGTTTGACACCTTTTGTAGACCAAAATCAACTAGAAAATATTTCTTTAGCCGGGGCAGAATTTAATGGTCGTCTGATCCTAGAAGGTGGCGCTGAACCATTTCAAGTTGCCACAATTCGCACTGAGGGTGCGGGAGTTAATATTGGTGGGGGTACAATTGCCGTCTCTAATATCCAACTACAAAACCAGAACTTCTCGGCGCAACTTGTGGCTAATGGTTTAAGACTAGGACGGATATTGAAAGATTCTCCCCCAGCTTTAAATAGTCCCTTGGCTGGTACGTTTCAAATCGCTGGGAACAGAGAAAATTTTGCACTCAACACCTTACGCGCCACTGGTGAAGCCCGGCTAAATGTGGCAGGTGGGACTGTGACAGCCTCTAATATTCAATTGGCTAATGGTCGCTATCAAGCACAGGTACAAGCCAATAATGTGGCTATGCAGGAGTTGGCAGATGTGCCACCACAATTCCAGGGTGCGTTAAGTGGTCAATTTAATGTAGCTGGGGCTGTGGACTCCTTTAGTCCCGCAACTATTCAAGCCAGTGGTACTGGACAGCTAAACCTCTCAGGGGGAAGAATTACAGCCTCTAATATCCAATTAGCTAATGGTCGCTATCAAGCACAGTTACAAACTAATAATTTGCCTTTGCAGCAGTTAGCAGATGTGCCACCGCAATTCCAGGGTGCGTTAAGTGGTCAATTTAATGTAGCTGGGGCTGTGGAATCTTTTAGTCCCGAAACTATTCAAGCCAGTGGTACGGGCAGGTTAGATGTTGCCGGGGGCAGGATTACAGCCTCTAATATCCAACTGGCTAATGGTCGCTATCAGGCTGTAGTTGATGCGTCTGGGGTGCAATTAAATCAGTTGAATCAGCAATTACGGGGTGATTTTGGCGGTAATTTGCAGGTGGCTGGCATTTTGGGATCTGCGAAATTAGCTGATGTGCGGGCGGCAGGACAAGTACAATTATCTCAAGGTCTGCCCGGTATTGAGCAACCTTTGGTGGCTGCACTGACTTGGACTGGTGAAAAGCTGGCTATTGAACAAGCTGTAGCCCCAGGGTTAAATGTGACTGGTGATATTTTAACTAATACTCAGGTTGCAGGTATCCCGGAAATTACTCAGTTAAATCTCCTGGTTAAAGCCGAGAATTACGATTTAGAACAGTTACCAATTACTCTCCCGAATCAGTTGGCTGTGGCGGGAAATGTTGATTTTGACGGACGAATTACTGGTAATCTACCTTTGCCGAATTTCACAGGGACATTAGGGTTGCGGGATTTGGTTGTCCAAGATATTGCTTTTGAGCCTTTGTTAACTGGAAATGTTCAGTCTACCGCTCAAGGTTGGAATTTAGATTTAACTGGAAGTAGAGACAGGATTGCTTTTAATCTCGATGCCCAAAATCGTCCCCAATCTTTTATTGTCCAGAGGGAAGAAGCTTTAGCTAGAGGTGAAGCCCAAGGGGATGATTTAGCAGTTCAGGTGGCTAATTTTCCGTTAGCAATTCTAAATTTAACACCACCAACGGAACTGGGTCTAGGTGCTGGTAATGTGGCTGGGCTGTTAACTGGGGATTTGCTGGTTAATCGGGAAACTTATGCAACTACGGGAGATTTAGCGATCGCATCTCCAGAAATAGGCCGGATTACAGGCGATCGCCTAGCAGCACAATTCAGCTACAGTAATGGTAACGCCACAGTCAACAGCAGCGAATTTATTAAAGGAGACAGTCGTTATGCCTTTGATGGCAAATTTGGGCAAACTCCCCAAGGTCCCCAACTCCAGGGCAAATTAAATGTCAATCAGGGTAATATTCAAGATGTCCTAACTGTAGCTCAGATATTTGAATTACAAGACTTTCAACGTGGCACAGCCGAGCCAGTTTATGGCACATCTGGCGATTTAGTAACTAACTCCCGTGGCTTACCAGAACAGAGTTTATTAACCCAACTCAGACGCTTTTATGAAATTGATGCCCTCATAGAAGCACAAAGGGAAATCCGGCGAGAATTTAATCCTGTCCCAGATTTAGCAGATTTACAAGGAACTTTTAACGGAGACATTGTTGTAAATACAGCCACAGAACAGGGCTTATCAGTAGAATTTGATGTCAAAGGTGAAAATTTTACCTGGGGTCAAGAAGCAGAAGATAATCGTTTCTATACTGCTGACAACATATCTGCCAAAGGACAATTTTCCAATGGCATTTTGCAATTGCTCCCATTACAGATTTCCTTAGAAAATAGTCGTCTCCTATTCACAGGTAACATTGGCGGTGAAGCACAATCTGGTCAATTGCGAGTAAGAAATTTCCCCATCCAGTTACTAAATAATTTCGTAGATATACCAGTGGGGATATCAGGTAATCTTAATGGTGCAGCTGCGATCGCCGGCAGCATTGCCAATCCCCAAACCAAAGGACAATTCACGATCACAGAAGGCACATTAAATCAGCAGCCAGTTGACTCAGCCACAGCCAGTTTCAGTTATGCCGATGGACGGTTAAACTTTGGTAGCAAAGTCTCCATTGTGGAAACAGAACCAGTCAATATTATCGGTAGTATCCCCTATCAACTACCTTTCGCCTCTGTAGCACCAGAAAGCGATGAAATTAGTTTCGATATCGAAGTCAGAAATGAGGGATTAGCAATCTTAAATATCCTCACCAATCAGATAGCCTTTGAAGACGGTGAGGGAGAAATAGATATTGAAGTGCGGGGTACAAGAGAAAAACCCATAGTAAATGGTATAGCCACTCTCAATAATGCCACCTTTGCCGCCCAAGCATTCCCCGAAAAAGTGCAAAATGTGAACGGCAAAGTCCTATTTGATTTCGACTATATCTTAGTAGAAAACCTCGAAGGTCGGTTTAGCCGAGGTGATATAGTCGCATCTGGACAAATTCCCATCTTCAGCAACGGACGAAGTAGTTTAGATAATCCCCTCACTGTCAACGTCGATGAATTAACTTTGAATCTCAAAGGCTTGTACCAAGGAGGTGCAAGTGGGAACTTAGAGATTACAGGTTCAGCCCTAAATCCAGAAATTGGTGGTAAGGTTAATCTATTTAATGGTCAGGTTTTACTGACAGATACTAGTAACCCAGAACCAGCTACCAATAGCACACCCTTGTTATCATCCATAGCCAACAAACAAATTGAACCCAGTGGCGACAATGGATCAGCGATATTTAATAATCTAGATATAGAACTAGGTCAAAACGTCGAAATTAACAATCCACCTCTTTTGAGTTTCAGAGCCACAGGTAATCTCATTGTTAACGGCTCCTTTGCTGAACCCATACCAGAAGGTACTATCAGGTTAGAATCAGGTGGCGTGAATCTATTTACCACACAGTTTAACCTAGCTCGTGGTTACACACACACCGCTACCTTTAGATCCAGCCAACCCCGTGACCCAGAATTAGATGTTCGCTTAGTCGCCAAGGTACTAGATGTAGTTCAGAGCAGTGACTTTACACGGGCAAATACTGCCGGTTTAGCAGCCTTAGAAAGTGTGCAAGTGGAAGCCAATGTCCGAGGTTTTGCTAGTCAAATCAATGAAACACTGCAACTCACCAGTACCCCAGCCCGTTCGGAAACAGAAATTGTTGGTTTGTTGGGGGGTGGATTTGTCGATGGACAGAGCGGTAGAGATACCACTTTAGGACTGATTAATATTGCCGGTTCAGCCGTCTTTAGTAACTTTCAGTCAGTCTTTAGTCAGCTTGGTAGTGCTGTTGGGTTAAGTGAACTACGTATATTCCCCACAATTGTTTCCACAAGTCCCGAAGCAGGCAGGGGCAGTTCTAGTCTGGAATTAGCCGCAGAAGCCGGAATTGACGTTTCTCCCAGATTTTCTATTTCCAGTATCAAAATCTTGACAGCCAATGATCCATTTCAATGGGGTGTAAATTATCGCATTAATAATGAAATTCGCCTACGTGCTTCCACTAATTTAGATGATGATAGTCGGGCTGTAGTAGAATTTCAACGGCGGTTTTAAAAATTTTTAGATCCACACACAAAGTAATAAAAACAGAGGTTTTTACTAAATCAGTGTTAGTTTATACTATTTATAATTTGGATAGTCGTTATACTCATTTTTAGGTTCTACCTGGGAATTATGAAGTGGCTTTGCCACTTCATTTTTATCTTTAGTGACTGTATTTACCCCCAGGTTGGTGAGAACAAAAATAGATAATGAAACCCTCACTATAAAAAACTTCTCCGCCTGTTACCAGTGCTAGATAATTTTTTCCCAGAGGTCTATTAGTCATTAGACTTAGTATCAGACCATTTTTCACGGGGTTCCTCAATCTTAACATTTTGCGATCGCGCCAATTGCCAAGTCTTCAACATCAGAGGTTTTTGTCTTTCCAGATGATTAACAAACTGGATAATTGAGTGATCCGCCTTAATTGGGGTTTTCAAATCAAATTTAATTGTCTCAAAAACCTTCAAGTCATCCTGAACAAAATTTATCCCCACAATTTTAGTCAGCCACAGCACCGCTCGACTATATAACCAACCCAAAATTCCCCGACGTTTTTTACTAATTAGTATCACCTGAATTTCAGATTTTCCTCCTTCTAAGAGGCGTACAGCAAACATCACGTGAACATGGAAGCAATCAGGCCCAAATGTGACTATATTAGTGCTACCATACCAATAACATACATTGTAACTACTCTTTTTACTGAAAGGAAGTATCAGCTTCTCTAAAAATGAATTTCCAGTATTAGGTGTACTATTTGTGAAAATAATCGCATTTTGATTCAGTTCCTGTTTTTCAAAATTAATTCTTGATGTTAATTTGTGAACTGTATTGAAGTGTTGAGCATCGATGGGATTAATCATCACCGTATTAGGATGACAGTTCATCAAAAAATAATCACCAAAAGCAACATCACATTCCTTATTTTCTAACTCCAGAACAAAGGGTAGAGGTTGTTTAGGTGTTTCTCCAGTCCAAACCCAAATCATGCCATACTTTTCTGCCGTTGGCCAAGTTTTTAATTTGATAGAAAGTGGTTGATTTGCACAGGGGATATCAACACAAAATCCCTGGCCATCAAACTTCCAACGATGGAAAAAACAACGGATATCGTTACCCTCAACTTTGCCTTCAGCTAGGTGAGCGCCCATGTGGGGACAGTACGCATCAACGATTACGGCTCTTTTATCTTTACCACGGTAAATCGCTAATTCTCTCCCCAAAACTGTCACAGGATTTACCTCACCGACCCGCAATTTTTTTGATGGCATAACCCAGTACCATCCTTCAACAAAACGGTCAGGATTATTGAAAATTCTCGATTGATGAGTTGAGCTAAGGTTCTGCAAATTAACATTCATTTTCAGAGTTTCACTTGAAGTGAAGCGGTTAATCTAGAAGTAACATGAAAATCTGCCCTAAAAAGTTACTTTTAGTACCGGGAAATATAATTGCAGAACTAATTTATTCGACTTACTTATAATCAAACTCTGATGCTTGTAAAAATCTGATTTTTGTCAATTAAATAATTACAATTTTGTAATCTATTAGGAATCCGGTTTGAGGTAGGGAACAGGGAAAGAAGAATAATGTGTAAAGTTAGATACCTCAAGGCTTTTACCCCAGTCCCCAGTCCCCAGTCCCCAGTCCCCAGTCCCCAGTCCCCAGTCCCCACTCCCCAGCCATATATGGCATAATACATACAAGAGTTAGGGAAATATGCCGTGTTAACTCAGGATAAACAACTATTTTTAATTGGTCAGGTAAAAAGTCTCAGTGGAATCCCTATTCGGACAATTCGCTATTACGAAAGTTTAGGTTTAATTGCATCATTATCACGCACAGAAGGCGGTTTCCGCCAATTTTCAGCAGATGTGCTGACCCGGTTAGCTTTTATTAAAAGAGCGCAAAGTTTAGGACTAAGCCTAGAAGAAATTCGAGATATCCTGGAAGTATATGACGCAGGAAAACCCCCCTGTGGAGACATTCAAGACAAGTTAGCAGAGAAACTGTTACAGATTGATAGTCAAATTGCTCAATTACTAACTTTACGCTCGAAAATTGGGGAATTATTGGAAGACTGGAACCATAACATAGGTAAGCCAGAGGATAAAATCTGTCCAATTATTCAGTAGATTCAGTATAAGAATTGTCAGAATACACAGGTTAATTTTCAGGGAACAATTCTTGCTCCTCTAGGTGCTGAAATAATTATATTGTGCAATTAATTATATTTCTGTGTCGTCTTTCCTAAGACATTAGGACTTACGCATTGACAAAAGACATCACCTATACACTCTAGTTCATGCGAT
>NZ_CAWUOL010000034.1:0-43438 GCF_963923915.1 Nodularia chucula CCY0103
TCCACCTTTTTTGGTTGGAAACTCGCTCTAGGCCTACTTGTGTGTACACCGTAGCATGAGCAACTGGGGGGAAAACAAGAAAATCCAGTTCCCGCTCCTAAACCCCTTCGGGGATGCGCCTTCGGCGTAGTGCAAGGGGAGGGGTAAAACAACACACTTTCCAAACGTCCTCTAGGCGATCACACCTACTAAAGCAATTTTATACAATCCATTGATGCAAAACATTACACTTCATTGCGAATTAAAAAGTTAAGCAAAACAATGTGATAACTTCTGAGTGATGTGAGGACAGAGTATTGGAAGATAAGGAGAACACAACAGTAATGGAATCAAATATTTCACCGGCACTCTCTGTAGGAAATGAAGACTTCAGCGAATATGTTGCCCACCTACAACTTCACATGACTCTACAAGCCCGCAACCTGGTTCCCACCCTCAAGCATACACTGGTATTTGAAGATAGCCGAGAGCAACTGCTACACCAGACTCAAGCCAATTTTGAGAAAATAATTTCCCGACAAGGGGTGTAATATCTACAAATTTTCATTAAAATTCTCATAAAATGAAAGCAGATATGTTGCGTCAACACCAAAGTGGTGATCATCAGGTCTGCTTTTTTTAGTTTATTCAAAATAATATTTGAGTATCTGGTTACCATAATCACCCTTTGGGAGCAATACCCAGGAGCAGAAAGCCGTTAAGATTATTGCAACACTTCCCCTGTCCCCGTAAGTTAAGGCTAAATCATAGCTGGAATTAATATGACTTCATTACTCCCTCGCAACCTCAGTGTTGTCATCCGGCCAGCCCAATACCGGGATCTGGACGGAATTGAACAAATAACTCAAGACTCATTTGCTACCCTGACACCCCAAGAAGTGGAACTAGCCATTAGCCAGATGCAATGGTTACGGCGTTGGTATGGATTTTTGAAATTTTTGAGTTGGTTTCCTAACCCCCTCAAGTATCGTTTCTGTGCCTACGTCGCCGAGCAGGGGCGATCGCTTTTAGGAATCATTCAAGTTTCCCCTTTTAACCGCACACGCAGCACATGGCGGATTGATCAGGTCATGCTGGCGAAATCAGTGGAAAAGCAAGCTGTGGGTTCACAACTCTTGCGCCACTGCTTTGAATCAATTTTAGAAGCTCGGACGTGGCTATTAGAAGTCAGTGTTAATGATAAAGACGCGCTAGCACTGTATCGCCAAAATGGATTTCAGCGTCTAGCAGAAATGACCTACTGGGAAATTGAACCAGCATTACTGGCGGAATTGGCACAAGCCGAGCCTGATTTACCCAACCTTCTGCCTGTAAGTAATGCTGATGCTCAATTACTCTATCAGCTAGATACAGCATCAATGCCTCCTTTAGTGCGTCAAGTTTTTGATCGCAATATTCGTGACTTCAAAACCAGTTTGTTTGGGGTATTAACTGATGCTGTGAAACAATGGTTAACCAAAACCGAAGTAGTAAGTGGCTATGTATTTGAACCCCAACGTAAAGCAGCCATCGGCTATTTCCAAGTCAAACTTGACCGCAAAGGTAAAAATCCTCACGTCGCCACGCTGACAGTCCACCCTGCTTATACATGGCTCTATCCAGAGTTGCTTTCCCAACTAGCGCGGATTACCCAAGATTTCCCTCAGCAATGTTTACAACTTGCATCCTCAGATTACCAAGCAGAACGAGAAGAGTATTTAGAGCGGATTGGCGCAAAACGGATAGAACATACCCTGGTGATGTCTCGCTCGGTTTGGCATAAACTACGGGAATCTAAATTTGTCTCCTTAGAAGGTATTCAGTGGACTGGTGTGCTGCAAGGTTTGCAACCAGTTCGTAAACCAATCCCCGGTGGGATGTCGTGGGTTAAACCAAGTCAGCAAACCCCTTCAGACAGATCAGCGCTAACTAAATCAGAACCTGTCACCTTTAAATGCGAAAATCTCAATATAGAGCCATTGCCTATGCCTGAATCAACAGATACAACACAGGAGAATTAGTTTGACATCCCCAAAACAGCCACAACCGTCAATTTCAGCACTGGGATTAGATTTCGGTCGCAAGCGGATAGGCGTAGCGGGGTGTGATGGGACGGGTTTGATTGCTACGGGACTCACCACTATTGAGCGGACATCTTTTGCCAGAGATGTGGAGCAAATCCGCAATTTAGTGGATGAGCGTCAGGTGCAAGTTCTGGTTATGGGTTTGCCTTACTCGATGGATGGTACCGTCGGATTCCAGGCTCGACAAGTCCAAAAATTTGCGAAAAAGTTGGCGAAAGCTCTGGAATTACCTGTGGAATATGTAGATGAGCGATTAACTTCTTTTCAAGCAGAGCAACTGTTAATTGCAGAAAATCGCTCTCCATCACGCCATAAGGGTTTAATTGACCGGAAAGCAGCCTCGATAATTTTGCAACAATGGCTGGATACTAGGCGGGCTAACTTATCTAAATCAGTGTTAGCCTGAGACTATTGATGCTTTTGACATGATATTCTGAATTGGGTCAGTGAAACTTGTATTTAGTTCTGAAGCTATTTTTTTGACTTAATCAGTCATTAAATGGTAAAGAAGTTTGTACATCTGCTGGTATATTATAATTTCTTACACCTCGGCTATGTTTTCCTCTCCGTTTCCTGAAGAAAATGATCATGCTCATGCAAGTTCCATCACCCTCAGCGATGACGCAGGGCGGACTCTCGAATGTTATGTTGAACGTTCGTTTTCGGTAGATGAACAAGAATATGTTTTACTGCTTCCTGTAGACTCACCTATAGAAATTTTCGCCTGGCAAGGTGAAGATGATGAAGAGGAAGCTGTTTTGGTGGAAGATGATGCTGTAATTAACCAAATTTTTGCCACTGCTCAAGCTGTCTTAGCTGAACAAAATTTGATAGTTAAGCATACTGCTTATGCTTTGACTGTGGCGGGTGATTTACCACCAGTGGATGAGTCAGATATTTTCACCTTAGAAATCGAAGATGAAGAGGCGGATTTAGAGCCAGAACAATTACAGCTACTGGCTAATTTCTATTATGAAGAGGAAGAGTACGCAATTTATACACCACTCGATCCTCTGCTGTTTTTTGCCCGGATTTCTACTACAGGTCAAGCTGAATTACTTTCCCCAGAAGAAATTAAAAAGCTACAACCTATGTTAGAGGAGTATCTCTTTAACGAAGTTGATTAACTGTTCACTGTTCAGTGGTTTAAATGATCTGGAATAAACTTTTACAGCCGGATTTGATTTTAGAAGGTTCTGTATTAAATCTCACACCCGCAATTATTCAACAGTCTGGGCTGAAGGGGTTGGTGTTAGATGTGGATGAGACTTTAGTACCGTTTACGTCTGAGACGGCTTCACCGGAACTACAAGCATGGGTAAAGGAAGTCCGGACTTGTACAGAGTTGTGTTTGGTGAGTAATAATCTCAGTGAGGCACGCATTGGTGGGATTGCGCGATCGCTCGATTTGCCCTATTACCTGGGTGCAGCCAAGCCATCACGCCGGAAAATTAGAGCTGCACTCACGGGGATGAATTTACCAGCACAGCAAGTGGGAATGGTAGGCGATCGCTTATTTACAGATGTAATCGCTGGTAATCGTCTAGGAATGTTTACGGTTTTAGTAGAACCAATTGTCCATGCTGATGCAGCCTTACGCTCTCATCCCATCCGCAATTTTGAAGTGTGGTTCTCAGAATTATTGGGAGCGTCCATTACTCCCAAGTCCACAAAAATTTACAAAAGTCAAACAATTGATGGAAAAATAAATCTTAAAAAATGATTAAGAAATGTCAACCAAATTCCAACATCGGGGATCATGAGTATTAATAACATGGGGTCAGTAATATAAAGACCCTAGCGTATAATAGACAAAAATAAACCCTTAAAGCGTCGGCCTTCACTTATAGAAGGAGCGGCGCTTTAAAAATTTTAGCCACAGGAACCCCAAGTTTGAGAAGCTTAGTGTAACAGTTGTTGAAATGTTTCCTGTTCCCTTTTAATCCTATGCAATGACTAAGACAATTGTTGTCAAAATCGGCACTTCTAGCCTTACTCAACCAGAAACCGCACAGCTAGCACTTTCCACCATTGCCACCTTAGCAGAAACACTGTGTAATTTAAGGCAGCAAGGACATCGAGTGATTTTAGTTTCTTCCGGTGCGGTGGGTGTGGGTTGTGCGCGGTTGGGTTTAACGGAACGTCCGAAGGCGATCGCCCTCAAACAAGCAGTAGCCGCAGTAGGACAAGGACGGTTAATGCGGATATATGATGATTTATTTAGCACCTTAAATCAGCCCATTGCTCAAGTATTACTCACACGTAGCGACTTGGTACAGCGTAGCCGCTATCTCAATGCTTACAACACTTTTCAGGAACTACTAGCACTGGGTGTAATTCCTGTAGTCAATGAAAATGATACCGTCGCAGTGGACGAACTGAAATTTGGGGATAATGACACCCTTTCTGCTTTGGTGGCGAGTTTAGTGGAAGCAGATTGGTTATTTATCCTCACCGATGTAGATAAGTTATATTCCGCCGATCCCCGTTCTGTAGCCGATGCACAGCCGATATCTTTAGTAACTAGCCTCAAAGAATTGGCAGAATTACAGGTGCAAACCGGCTCTCAAGGCTCTCAATGGGGTACTGGGGGAATGGCTACTAAAATTTCCGCCGCCAGAATTGCCATTGCGGCCGGAGTTCGCACTGTCATTACTCAAGGTAGATTTCCTCACAATATTGAGAAAATTCTCCAAGGGGAACCCCTGGGGACTCACTTTCAGCCACAGCCAGAACCCACTTCAGCCCGTAAACGTTGGATAGCTTATGGCTTAGTACCTACAGGAAAATTATACTTGGATGGTGGGGCGATCGCCGCTATTTCCCAGGCCGGAAAATCATTATTAGCTGCTGGGATTAAATCAGTGTCAGGAGAATTTGACGCTCAAGAAGCGGTGCAGTTGTGCGATAACCAGGGAAACGAAATTGCTAGAGGACTGGTAAACTACAGCAGTGAGGAACTACAAAAAATTCGGGGCTGTCATTCTAAAGAAATTCTCACTATTTTGGGCTATGTAGGTGCAGAAACTGTGATTCATCGGGATAATTTAGTTCTCACTTAATCATCACTTACGATGCTATAGGACTCCTATTTGATTTCTGTTGGCGTAGCCTGGGCTTTGCGCTTACAACTGAAAAAGCTGTTTCCCACTCCCCACTCCCCACTCCCCACCTACGCAAGTAAGTTGAAAAACCAAAGCGGATTACTATATAATAGGATCTGACTATAATCGAGTTTCTGCCAAAGTATTGGCATTTACCGAAAATTGAATACATATCTGGAGAGGTGTCCGAGTGGTTGATGGTGACGCACTCGAAATGCGTTTTGGGGAAACTCAACGGGGGTTCGAATCCCCCCCTCTCCGTTTTATCAGTTATCAGGTAACAGAATCAACAAACCACGGGGAATTGCTGTTGCCATTAACACAGTACCCAAGGTAATCCCTGAGCCTGTTTTTTGTAAAACTAGCCAAGTTAATGCCACAAACCAGAATTGAGACGCAGAAAAAATGAAGGTTTGTCCGAACCAGAGCCAGCGAAAGTTAGATAGTTGCAAAGGCGATCGCAGCATTGTTTTTTTCAGGTAATGGGATAATGCGCGATGCTGTTTTAGTGGCCCGCCCATCTACTCGTCCGCCTAATTCTGAATCGGCTGGATGTTCAACTCTGCTTGCCATTGGGTTAGGGGTTTTTCCCAGTCTTCTTCCCACTTTTGAGCAAATAATGGTTTGCTGGTTTTACCCATTTGCCATCCCAAGGCGATCGCCTCTAGCAATTTAGGCAACTCTTCCGGTGCTAGCAATGTGGTAGACATCAAGCTATTTGCCACTAACATTGTCGCCAAAGGATAGGGAAACTGAGGCAGATGAAACATCTGCAAACCAATTTCACCAATTTCGGATGTATCAAACCCAGTGACAATATGCCAAATATCATGGGTTTGACTCAAGCGTAGTTCCACATAGTGTGCATCGGATTGCGCTCTCATTCCCGCATGAAGATTAGGGTCGAAGCCCTTTTTCTTGATGGTAGCCGCGTAGATATAGCCCAATGAATCCTGTGGATAGGTGAGTAATTTTTCTAAGTCATGGGCTGAGGGAATATAGCGATCGCTAATCAGTTCCGCGCCAGCCGGCTCGCGTTTTAAGTGTTGCGCTGCCAACTCAAAGGCAGGGGTTTCTATCAAAGAATTACTCATTTCCAACACTGGCTTTAGGCTATCATCCTCCGTCAACATGGAAAAGAATGGCTTCAAAATCAACAACATTTGATCGTGATTTTGCTGTTGTATTTGAGCGTTCACGGCTTGATTGGTTTTCAACAAATCCATCAATTGCATGATAAATACCTTTAAAAGAACGAAAAAACATCAATAGAGACAACTATTTAGCAGTTCATAAAAACCTGCAAAATCAATTTTGCTAATTGCTTTCAAGTAGCGGATTTGTTCATAGGTGCGTTGACGACCGGATGAGATCATCAAATTAAATGGGGCGATCGCCAACGTTATCCACGGCGTAGATTTGCACCACAGGAAGCGCCGTCCGAAGCGGCAAACCCTAATTAAATCAGGAGTCTTCATCTGGGTTAAGTCAGTTAATATTATGAGTAATGCTCACTTTTAGATAATATGAGTTTTACTCATGTTTTGTCAAGAATAATATGAGGGATACTCACTTTTGTGCCTACCTACTTATGTCTGAAGAATCAACCAAATCCCCTAAAATGCGCCGCCAGCCCAAGCAAGCCCGAAGTCAGGAACGGGTGAATCAAATCTTGGATGTAGCCGAGCAAATGTTTGTCGCCCAAGGTTACAGTGCTACTACCACAAATGCGATCGCCACTCGCGCTCATGTGTCCATCGGGTCGCTGTATCAGTTTTTTCCAGACAAGGCAGCGATTTTGCAAGCCTTAGCCCGACGCTATGGGGAAATGCTGCGTCAACATTTAGCAGCCATTGATGAAATGAAACTAGCAACGCTCCTCTTATCGACTTATGTGGAGCGGTTGATTGATGGGACAGATCAATTTTTTCGGGAAAATCCTGGCTACCACGCCATTTTCATGGAGGTTCAGGGGACGATACCGGAATTGCAGGAAATCGAAGAGGCTGCTGATGCTCAACTAATTCAAGATTTGGCAAAATCTTTAGCTCTACGGAATCCAAGATTAGCACCAGGGGATTATCAAGCGATCGCCTTTGTGTTGGTAAAAGCGATTGGGACGTTGCTGTGGCTATCCCTGAGTCAAGAGGAAGTATTTCGCCAGCGCCTAGTAGCAGAAACGAAACAGTTAACCTTAAGCTACCTACAAAGTTATTTTCGTTAAATTTGTTTCTGTAAATACGAGATATATACTGAAATACTGAGATTTGGGCTAAACTAATGCCATTGTGTGTGGAGTAAACAATGGCGAATCAAAGATTAGTGCAATTACTGTCACTGAGTTTTATTAGTGGCTGTTTTTGTATCGGTATTGGGATGGGATTTTTCATTCGCCAGGGACAATGGCAAGTATCAGAAGCGAGTAATATAGAGACTGAAACAGAGTTCTATCTTGTCGCGGAATCAGAACCTCTGCCAGAAACAAAGAAAACTGTTTTAGATACAGTGACTATCAAAGCTGTTGGTGATATTATCCCCGGAACCAACTTCCCTGATTATCGATTGCCCACATCTCCAGATAAATTGTTACCAAAGTCTGTGAGGGGATATTTACAAGGTGCTGATATTGTGATGGGTAATTTAGAAAGCACCTTTACCAACCATCCCCACACACCAAAAAATATTAGTCGCGGACAAGTTTTTGCTTTTCGTTCTCCACCTAGCTATACCAGTTTATTTGCTGAGGTAGGGTTTAATGTCTTTCATATAGCAAATAACCATGCAATGGACTTTGGGCCTGTGGGTTTTGCAGATACAGTGAAAAATCTGACTGATGTGGGGATTAAAACATTAGGTCATAAAGATCAAATTCTCTATTTAGAAGCCAATAATATGGCGATCGCCATGATCGGATTTGCTCCTTATGGGATGTATAATTCTATTCATGATTTAGCAGCAGCCCAAGCACTGGTAACTGAAGCGAAAAAAAATGCTGACATTGTAATTGTCTCCATGCACGCTGGAGCCGAAGGAACCGCCGCCTTACACGTGAGAAATCAAACCGAGTTTTTCTATAGCGAAAATCGAGGTAATTCTATCCAGTTTGCCAGGAAAGTCATAGATGCAGGAGCCGACTTAGTGGTAGGACATGGCCCTCATGTTCCCAGAGCAATGGAAATGTATCAGGGTAAATTGATAGCTTATTCCTTGGGTAACTTTATTGGATATCGGACTTTATCTACAAAAGCTCAGACTGCATACTCCATGATTTTAGAAGTAAAACTAAATTCCCAGGGAGAATTAGTTGGCGGTCGCATTATCCCAATACATATAAATAATCAAGGAATCCCAGAAATTGACCAGTATTTTCGGACTGTGGGATTATTGCGCTATTTGAATAAAAATGATCATCTTCTGGGGCCAATAGAATTTAACCAGCAGGGTGAAATTGTCTTGGTAAAAGCTGATTCCAACAATTAATCCCCAAAAAAATTACCCCACCGGAGACTTTGGTGGGGATTTTTAAGATTATGACCTATCTTTTTTTTAGCGGAACATACTACTTACTGAAGTATCTTCATGAATACGCCAGATAGTTTCCCCTAAAACATTAGCTACAGAAAGCACCACTAATTCTGGAAAGCGATTACTTTCGGCTATGGGAATTGTATTAGTAACAATGACTTCCTCAAACAAGCCACCGGACAAACGATCCTTTGCCGGGGGTGAAAATACAGCGTGAGTGGCACAGGCGTATACTTGACTTGCGCCTTCTTTACGCAGCAACCGTGCGCCCTCGCTAATTGTGCCACCAGTATCGATCATATCATCCACCAGAATGGCTGTTTTGCCCTTAACATCACCGATGACATTCATCACTTCAGCGACATTATGAGCCTGACGACGTTTATCGATAATTGCCAAAGGTGCATCATTCAGCTTTTTCGCAAATGCTCTAGCTCTAGCTACACCGCCGACATCAGGAGAAACAACCACAATATCAGACAATTGTTTACTAACCAGATAATCAAAAATTACTGGTGAACCGTAAACATGATCAAAAGGGATATCAAAATAGCCTTGAATTTGCGCCGAGTGCAAATCCATCGCCAAAACACGACTAGCTCCTGCTTTAGTAATCAGGTTAGCCACTAATTTGGCAGTAATTGACTCTCTTCCTGCGGTTTTACGGTCAGCACGAGCGTAACCATAATAGGGAACTACTGCGGTTATCTGTCGTGCAGAGGCGCGACGACAAGCATCAACCATAATCAGTAATTCCATCAAGTTGTCATTCACAGGTTGACAAGTGGGCTGGATTAGATAAACATCACAACCCCGAATTGATTCTTGGATTTGAACGTACAGTTCGCCATCCGCGAACCGTTTACGAATCATTGGCCCCAAGTCCATCCCCAGATAACGGGCGACTTCTTGAGACAGTGGGACATTGGCAGAACCGGAAAATAGCCGCAGGCGATGATTTTCAGTCAATCCTGTGGCTGCTGGTTTTACCTTTAAATTTGCAGAACTCAGCACAGCAGATCCTCGATGTGCATTCATGGCAATATTATCATTAGATATTTAGTAGATTTAACCGGAATAGCCTAAAAAACTTACAGATGTTTTTTGAAAGCTTTCATAAAAATTTAAACATTTGTCAATATAATTATTTCTAACTTATATTGTAGTGCTTTTGGTGAACAAACTATTCTTGGGAAAAAGAAAATAGCAAGACTGCTAGATAGATTTATCAATAAAATTTGAATTTTGCCTTAATACTCTATGATTCTCCTAAAAAATTATAAACTATCGCAATCCTAATTGAAGCGTGAGAAAATACGGAGACGATAACCACTCATTTATCAGCTTTTCAGCCCTTTTCTGGATTATGAATGATTGAGGATTGCGATCGCAGACTAGATTTTTGATCATAAATCTCCCCCAAAATTCTGGGAGGTGGCAAATTGATCGCAACCGCTAAGTCCGTTAGGACATGAATGGATCATAAAACTTAGACATAAACAGGGTTTTAACCCACTCCTCAGCTATTTTTACGGATAAAACCGGGAAAAATAGAGTTAAATAAGTCTTTAAAGGCTTAGTTGGTAGGTACTACCACGGAATTGATCACCGCCCGTCTGGGACTGATCTTGGTCAGTTGCTTCTTTCCTCGCTGCTATTACTTTAATTAATCATGCAAGCACCTATTACAGTTGGTTCTATCCTGCAAAATCGTTATCGGATTATCCAAACTCTCTCAGAAGGGGAATTTAGCAACAGCTATTTGGCAGAAGATCAGGGAAGGTTTAACGAACTTTGCACCATTAAAGAATTGATTTCAGTCACGGGGGCTGATGGTTGGGAAAAAGCACAAGAAGTTTTCCAGCAAGAGGCCGCTATTTTATATAAAATTGACCATCCACAAGTACCGGAATTTCGGGAAAGGTTTCAGGAAAAGCAACGGTTATTTTTAGTGGAGGATTATATTGCAGGTAAAAGTTACCGGACTTTGCTGAGTCAGCGCTTGGAGACTGGTGAAACTTTTACTGAGGCGGAAATATTGCAGTTAATTCGCTCTGTGCTGCCAGTTTTAGACCATATTCATGGTCAAGGGATTATTCACCGGCAGATTTCACCGGATAATATTATTTTGCCAGATGGCGATCGCCTACCAGTATTAATTAACTTCGCCATTATCCAAGAACTCACAACCCGGTTACAGTCTCCAGATAGCACAACCCCAGTTACCAGCGTCGGTAATTTAGGCTTTGCTCCCAGTGAACAGATAGAATCAGGGTTAGCTTACCCTCATAGTGATTTGTATGCTTTAGCTGTGACAGCTATAGTTTTGTTGACTGGTAAGGAACCAAGTGATTTATTTGATCAATCTCAACTGACTTGGAATTGGCAAAAGTGGGTACAGGTAAATCCAGGATTTGCCCAAGTTATTAATCAGATGTTACAGCGAATTGCAGGCGATCGCTTTAGCAATGCAGCTGATGTCATCCAAGCCTTAGAAAAGCTAGAAAAACCCAGTATTCCCACTCCAGAAGTATCCCAACTGCAAACCATCGCTATCAGTCATCCCCCAGAACCAGTCGCCAGCCCAGTTTCATCTGCTAAACCTCAGCCAGTAATTTCACGCAGTCAGCCGCACTCTATTTTAGATAATCCCTTCGCATTAGGAGCCATTAGTGCTGGAGTCATAATTTTAGCGGGTGTTGGTTCTTGGCTATTAGTCAGTTTAATCCGCACCCAGCCTATGGAATCACCACAAGTAATTCCACCACAATCTTTTCCCTCACCAATTGTGACTGGGGAGGAAACAGTTACACCGGAACCCACACCGGAACCCACATTGGAACCCACACCAGAAAATCTTGAACCTGTGATTGTGCGTAACCGTCTGAACTTAAGACCATCTGAAATTCGCACTGTTGAAGACACTATTCAAGCAAATCAAATCATTCAGTATAGATTTTCCGGGGAAGCAGGAGACAAGTTAACGGTATTAATGGAACCAGGAAGTGGAATTTTATTGACCGTCTTAGATGAAAATCAAGAATCCATTGAGATTGACAATAGTGTAGTAACAGTATATACAGGAATATTGCCAAATACTGGCATATATATGATTCAGTTAACTCCAGAACCACAGATTTCCGCAAGTGATTACAGTCTAAATTTGGTATTAGAGAATCCAGATGTACCCACATCTACGGAAGAAATACCCGGAGAAGAAACACCTGTAGAAGAAACACCTGTAGAAGAAACACCCTTTTTTAACCCTACCCCATCCCCAATACTGAAACCTGATTCTGGCAGGGAAAATGATCCTGCTAGTCAGGAAACCCCAGAATTACAATAAAAACCTGACGCTGATTCCCTATTTCATATCGGGAATGCTGTGTGATTAGTGACTCAGGTTTAACAATCAACTCAGCCTACTACGCAATTTTTCAATGGAAACCGTGGTGATGTGTGTAATAATATGTAAAGTATTTTAATATTTCAACATATTTGTCGAATATTAATACTATTGGAGTGTCAACACGAGCCGTGATGCATTCTGGCTTGTGCTTGGTATTTTCATGGCTAGATTTTGCAAATTTTCACCTGAATCCTACGCGGAGTAAAAGCGTGTTCCAGTTAGAACCACCACCATCTCAGATAAAAATTCTTACCACCCCAGCAGTAAAAAGTCAATTTGTGTTTAAGGGAATTTTCGTAGCGATCGCCATTATTACTATATGGGCTATTAGCCTGGGTTTATTGCTTTATATTGATATATCCGAATTTAAATGGTGGATGTTATTACCCATTGTATTGTGGCAAACATTCTTATATACAGGATTATTTATTACAGCTCATGATGCCATGCATGGGGTAGTTTTTTCTAAAAATCCCCAAATCAACCACTTTATTGGCTCATTCTGTCTATTTCTTTATGGTCTTTTATCCTATCCCAAACTTTTAAAAAAGCATTGGTTACATCACCACCATCCAGCCAGTGAAGCCGATCCAGATTTTCATAATGGCAAACATAAAAACTTTTTTGCTTGGTATTTATATTTCATGAAGAATTACTGGAATTGGGGACAAATTATCACATTAGTGATGATTTATCATGCTTTAAAAAGTCTATTACATCTGCCAGAGGATAATCTCACCTATTTTTGGGTAATTCCTTCAATTTTAAGTTCTGTACAATTATTTTATTTTGGGACTTTTATCCCCCACACCGAACCAGCAGCAGGTTATCAAGATTCTCACCGTTCTCAAACCATTAACCGACCAATTTGGTGGTCATTTATGACTTGTTACCATTTTGGTTATCATCATGAACACCATGAATACCCCCATGTTCCTTGGTGGCAATTACCAGAAATTTATCAAAAAACCGCCAAGGAAGAGAGTGCAAGTTTATAGGAGATTGGTATTATTTGTTCTCTCCCCACACTCCCCACACCTCCCACCTACGCAAGTAAGGGCGATTCCTTGGGGTCGCTTGGCGATCGCACAGATAAATAAATTAAGGGGCCAAATAAGGGAATAAAGGCTATTAACCAGAATAATTGCTGATTTTTTTGCTCCCTACGTGCCATGTCGTCTCCCAATAATGTGGGAAATAACAGAGAAAGTAGGCAGAAATCTAAACTCATCACATGGATGAAGCGGCTAGTTTGCCATTGCTGCACAAAGTTTCCCCAATCTCCTTGTACACCGTATGCCACAAAAATCACTGCCCCTATAGTCAAAATTAAACCAGTAATCCGAGAATCTAATAATTTTAGCCAGAGATTCTTTTTACCAGAAAATGCCTGATTTGGTTCCCGTAATGCTAAATAAGGCAATAAAGCAAAAGCACCAAGGGCAAAAGCAGCTGTAGCAAATGGCCAAGCTGGGATTTTTTGTCCCCTACCATCAATAAACAACACTGCGCTGTAAATTATCGGCCAGATGCCCATGATATTGAATAATGATATGACTAGGGGATTAATTCCCTCCCATTCTCCCCCGACAAGTTTTTGAATTAACTCCAATGTATCGGGTTGGTCTGGGGGAGCAAAAACAAAAGCATAGGTGATAAATCCTAGCCACAGCACCCCGAAAAAGACTTTTTTGAGCATGATTTTTATATTAACTAAAAGCTTCTGAAAGATAATCAGCCGCAGCTGCAACAACTGCGATCGCACTTTCATAATCTAACCTTGTCGGTCCCAAAACTCCCACACTTCCCACAGGTAGCAAACCACGGCGATAAGTAGAACTAATTAAAGTGCAGGTGCGGATCGGTTCTAGGGGGTTTTCTGTACCAATGCGAACCGTTACCCTGGACTTACCCACCTCTTCAGGTTCTGCAAAGATTAATCGCCACAGTTGTTCTTGTTCTTCTTCCAGCAGTTGCATAATTGTCTGTACTTGCTGTAATTCCGAAAATTCTGGCTGACGGAGAACCTCCGCTACACCCCGAACCATAATTTGGGTGGTGGTAGTTGTCAGGGGACGACGAGTTAATTCTGTGATAGAACCTTTCAAAAACTCGCCATAGCGTTGAAACTCCTGATCTAATTCCCCCCAATCTAGAGTAGCTAATTCCAATAGACTGCGCCCCCGCAAGTGGCTATTCAAAAAGTTAGAGACAATTTGCAATTCATGATCTATTCCCTCTGGATCAAGTTTTTCTTCTTCCGTTGGCGACAAATTCATCAACTTGGAATGAGTCTCATAAGCATCCGTCACCACAATCAGCATAATTTTGTTGGCTTCAATTTGCACTAATTGCAGATGTCGCAAAATTGCTATAGTGGTTTGAGGCATAGTAATTAAGCTAATGCAACCACTGACAGTGGCTAAAATTTGGGCTGCACCTTGTAAAACCGCTTCCAAACTCCAATCTTCCCACTGGAGACGATTTTGCAGCGCCAATTCTACCTCTTTCGCTAAAACATCCCTTCGGGTAGCATCTCGCAGCGATGGTGTAATTAACTGGTCAACATAAATCCGATAACCTGAGTCTGAAGGTATTCTGCCAGCAGAAGTGTGTGGTTGATAAAGTAAACCGGATTTTTCTAACACACCCATCACATTACGAATTGTGGCTGAACTCACACCCAAGTCATATTCATCAACCAAAGCTTTTGAACCTACAGGCTCTGCTGTAGCAATATAGTGTCTAACTGTTGCCCAAAGTATATGCTGTTGTCGGTTGGTTAACTGGACTTCCATAGGGTCTGTTTTGCTGAAGGCAAATTTTAATTAAGCTGGGAGAAAATTTGGGATTTGAAAGCAAAAGATTGAAATAATAGTTAATTAAGTTAGCAAAATAGTTATGTTTGTCGCAATCACTGATATTTGAGTTAGGAGATGGCGATTTAGGAAAATTGAACTCTGACGAGGAAGTATTTGATTTTTCAGTATTTTCTCAGCTATCTTATCACAAAGCTGTATTTTTAAATACTTATTTTTTGGTAAGATTCAGATATAGCAACCGCCAAGGACGTTAGGAAATAAACTGATCATAAAAGTTAGACACCGAAAGACTTTTACCCTACTCCCTACTCCCCACTCCCTACCTATATGTGCAGCAGGAGTCAAAATTTAGTGATGCTATAACTCAAGAGTTGATTGCCTGGAGAATGAACCGGGAAAGTAGGAGCATTGCTAGGATAGACTATCAGCCCTATCTTCGCAATGCCATGTTTCAGGGGATGATCAACTAATATTGGGGAATGGACGTATCAACTGATAGAGAATAGGCATCAATGCCACCTGTAATATTTTTAACATTTGTAAACCCTTGAACCATGAGCCACTGGCACATCTGGGCGGAGCGAATACCGTGGTGACATAATACAAGAGTTTCTGCGTGGGGATTAAACATGGTGGGGACTTGATCGCCCCATTCCACAAATTCGCTCAGGGGGAGATTAACAAAGCCCTTGATTCTAGCTGTTGCTATTTCTTGGGGTTCGCGCACGTCTATTAACTGAATAGTTAGATCACCAGAAGACAGACGTTGCGCTAGTTCCTCTACACTAATCTGAGTAATGAGTTGACCAGAAGGATTCCCTGTCATGAGATTCTTATAAACAACCTTATCCCCCTTATGGTGACAGATAATCTCTCTACTAGCATCAGCATCTATTCCCACGGGAGTAGTTATTAGTTATTCCCGATTGTGTGGCTTTGGGCGGGGTGTAGGGTGTGGGTAAAGAGACAGTCCCAACAAAGAAAGGGGTAACAAGTCCCGACCAATCGAAAAAGTTAAAATTTATTGCTGGTTTACTATGTCTAATGTCAATAGTCAAGGTTCATTTTCGCGTTTTTTGGTAATTGGGGCGATCGCACTCCTAATTTTAGTCATCGGTTTTTACAGGTTTTTTGCCAAGTCTCCGGTTAACCTGCTCACTTCTACTTCTGCACCCAATGGGGCTATATTCGTTTCTAAACTGGCTCCGGTGACGGTTTCATTATTAACTAATCCTGACCGCTTGCAGTCCTTAGAGCGTCATGGAGAATTATCTCAACTCAAAACTAGTTTATTGGCTCAGAGTGGCATAGATTACAAACAAGATATTCAACCCTGGCTAGGAAATGAAATTACCCTCTCGGTGACGACTGTAGATATTGACCGAGATGCAGAAAACGGACAACAACCAGGGTATCTCATGGCTTTAGCTACCCAGAAACCAGAAAAAAGCCGTGAATTTTTAGATTTGTTATTTTCTCGCCGGGTATTGGCTGGGGGAAACTTGGCTGTTGAGGAGTACGAAGGGATAAAGTTAATCTCTGACAATTCCCCATCACAGGAAAAGTCTTTGGCTGGTGCGGTGGTTGATGGCTTTGTCTTATTTGCTAATGATTTAAAGGTGCTGCGAGACGCAATTAATAATGTTCAGGCTCCTGATTTGAATTTGTCGAGTTATTCCCAATACCAAAAAGCCACCGAACAATTACCGAAATCTGCTTTCGCTACGGCTTTTCTCAATCTTCCCGCCGTGGGAGAATGGCAAGGTTTGGAGTTACCAGAAACCACCTTTGAAAGCGAAATTATTTCTTTGTCTTTGAACTCCCAGGGACTGTTAGCAGAAACTAGCTTTTTGACTGATGGGGAAATTATACCGGCTTCTCCTCCCCTGACTAAAACTGTAGGGGCTTTAGCATATATCCCTGATGGGGCTGGTTTGGTGGTTTCCAGTGCTGATTTAGATAATTTGGGTAACAGTGGTTTAGCCAAACTGTGGACACAAGGGAAAACGGTGTTTTCTAATTCGGGAACAGATCCCATTGCTAGCGTGGTAAGACCTTTAGCAGAACTGGAAAATAACCAGGGGATAAATTTGGTAGAGGATATTTTTAGTTGGGTGAAGGGCGAATATGCTTTAGCTGTGTTACCTGATGCTGGAAAAAGCGTTAGTGATTGGGTTTTTGTTGTGGAAAATTTAGAGGATGTCTCAGGGGGAATTTCTGGTTTAGATGCGATCGCCTCATCCCGTGGACTCAGTATTAGTTCTTTCAACTTAAATCAACAAAAAATCTCCGCTTGGACAGAGTTAAACGCAGTCACTAGACAAACTGAAACTGACAAATCTCCCACATTTGCGATTGAGGCTGAAGTTCAGGGAGTACACACAACTTTGGGAAATTACGAAATTTTTGCCTCGAATTTGGAAACTTTGAACCAAGTTATTACTACTAAAAAGAGTTCTTTGATTGGGAATCGCAATTTTAAAGATAGTATCGCTGCTATTCCTCAACCCAATCAGGGGTATGTCTATGTGGATTGGACAAAAAGCCAAACTCTGATAGAGCGTCAATTGCCGATTTTGAAGTTAGTGGAAGTATTGGGAAAACCTTTGTTTGAAAATTTGCGATCGCTCACCATTAGTAGTTACGGTAACGAGCCAGGATTACTCAAAGGCGGAGTATTATTGCGATTTTTAGACTAATAAATTTTTCCAGAGGGTACAAAAATAAAGAAAATGTGACATTTTTCCTTTGATCCCTGCTGTGAAATTTGCTAATTGTCTAAATACTTTTCTGGAATTGTGGCGGGGTAAAATGTTGTATATATCATCAAGATAAAGCCTCTTGGAGCGCTCCTTTATGAACTACCGTCGCCCCCCGCATCATTTTCCAGGTCGTTGGATTGTGGCGATCGTAGCCGCCATTATTGCCACACCAGCAACGGCAGAAACATCACATTTTGGTACACTCAGCCTATCACCGGGTTTTGAGCCATTAGAAGGAAGAGTCACTGGTCACACAGGTGGTTCTTACTCCCTATCTGAGATTAGCAGACGCGATCGCGATAAAAATCCCTGCGTCGGTTTTGCTGATCCCCAGCCAGATCACATACTGACATTGACAGAAGACTTCCAGCACATCAACATCAAAGTCAAAAGTGGCGGCCATGACACAACCATACTTATTCAAGGGCCAGACGACAACACAATTCGCTGCGGGGATGACACAGGAACAAATAAAGATGCCAGTTTTGAAGACACAGACTTTAAAAGTGGCACTTATAAAATTTGGGTAGGTACTTTTAATCCTGGCATCAGGCGTAACTATACTCTTAGAGTCCAAGAAAAATAACTCAACCGCCAGAAAAAAGAACAGTTAAAAATCTTTACCCCACACCCCCCACACTTCCCACTCCCCACTCCCTACTCCCCAAATTTCAGAGTTGACACCAGGAGCGGTACTATGGAGTAGTAGCTCGTTTTGCTTTCCGAGGGTACTACATCGTGCTATCTAGACTACGCGCTGATTTTCGCATTATATTTGAACGTGACCCAGCTGCCCGTAACTGGTTAGAGGTCTTGTTTTGCTACCCAGGTTTGCAAGCCCTGCTATTCCACCGGCTGGCTCACTGGCTCTATCATCTGGGACTGCCCTTTTTTCCCCGCTTAATTTCTCACACCGCCAGATTTTTAACAGGAATCGAAATCCATCCCGGCGCAACCATTGGGAAGGGTGTGTTTATTGATCATGGTATGGGCGTAGTAATTGGGGAAACAGCCATAGTAGGTGATTATACTCTGATTTATCAAGGTGTCACCCTGGGGGGAACTGGTAAACAAACCGGCAAACGCCATCCCACAGTAGGGGAAAATGTCGTAGTTGGAGCCGGTGCAAAGGTACTTGGTAATATTCACATTGGAAATAATGTCCGCATTGGTGCAGGTTCAGTGGTGCTTCGAGATGTGCCGACAGATTGCACAGTAGTAGGCGTACCCGGTCGCATTGTCTATCGTTCTGGTACGCGAGTTGCACCCCTAGAACACAACAACTTACCCGATTCCGAAGCTGAAGTAATTCGCGCCTTAGTTAATCGGATTGAATCCTTAGAAGAACAAATCCAAAATCTCCAAAATAATCAGACTTCCCCAAAAACCCACCTTTTAGCTGTTTCTTTAGTTTCTTCTGAAAGTGATTTGTTAATAGAAGCTCCCCAATGTAACCTCCGAGACAAAGCAATTCAGCAATTTCTCGATGGAGCCGGGATTTAAAGAGGCAGGAGTGCAGGGTGCAGGGTGCAGGGGAGAAAAGACGGTAATTTCCCAATGACTAATGATTAAGGATTGATTTCTTGACTAACCCACTCTTGCTGCTCATTTACGCTGTACAGTCGGCGATTTTGGGGTTCTCCACGTAATTCTAAATGGTCTATTTCCAGTGGTTCCAGTAACAATAAGCAAAAAGTTGGCAGTGGTTGGGCAGAATTAGGTGCTGATGGCGCAAAAGCTCCTGGTTCATTTACTCTCGGTTGACTAGGATGAGGCCAAGCAAATTGTAACCGCGCTGCATCACTTAATTCTTGCCAAGTTTTTGTTCTGGCTGGTTGGAGACTGGGGTCAGAATCATCCCCTGCAATTAAAGTTAAGCAACCAGAAATGCGGAACTGTTCTCGCGTTTTGGGAAAGTACCAACAAATTTCTGCCCAAGGTTGTTTTTGTATTTGGTCAACTTTATGACTACGGGCATCAGTAATAAATTTTAACTGGTTACTATCTTCTAGAAAACCCCGAAACACTACAGTACGATTAGCAGGACGATTGTTTTCCGCCACTGTTGCCAGTTGTAGATAACGGGCATATACTAGGCTACGATTACGATGCAGTGCATGGGCGATCGCACCACGCCAAGGAGCAATGGACATTATTTGAATTGCCTACCAAAGTAAAATTTGTTTCTTAACTTCTTTAATATCTAAGTAATCTTCCATAAACCCTTTTCTTAAAAGAGCATGGGGGATAAATTGATCATATTTTTCCAGTTCTGGGGCTTCTGCGGAACTAACTAAATCTTCACCTGTAATTCTTTGTTCACACAATGAAACCAGTTCTGCTTGCAGATGTTTAAATTTATCTTTACCTAATTTAATTGTCAAATAATAAGGATTTACCCCACCAATACTATTAATTTCTAATGATTCCCGACAACAGGAATTAAGCAACCTTTCCAAAGTCCGGTAAGCTACTGTACCCATCCAAGGAAAGATACAACATTTACCTTTTTCTAATTGTAAAATATTTTTTTTATCTAATCCAGCATTACGGCTCAATTGTCTAACTAATTTTAAACGTGCTTGAGCATTATTTTGTAAGTAACTATATTCTATATCTTCCAGTAATACTTGCCGCATTCTTTGCAAAACTTTGGTATGAATACTTCCACTACCACCCCGCCAATAAATAGTAGCTTTTCCCGCTACTTGCTTTACTAAAATTACCTTTTTTTTAAACTCAATCTCTAAAACTTCCCAAGTTCTACCTGCTAAGGCGAATTGATTACCCACAGGAGTTGGTATGGCAATGCTACCAATTTCCGTTGTTCCCTGCTTAACGGTATATTCTTGATTATCAGCAAAAACCGCATAAAACTGAAATTTTCCTGCTACCTTTTCTCCAGCCAAACCAATAATTAATTTACCCCTTTCCGTGTGATGAATGTGGTCTATATCAATTAAATAGCGTAATAATAACTTAAATTCTGCTGAGGAAATAGCCCCAAAGGGTGATAAATTTAAAACCTGTTTCGCTAAAGCCGCAGGTGTCATTTCTCCTGTTGCAGCTAAAATACTCATGGTCTGATGATATAGCAAACTCCAGGGATATTTAATCGGTTCTATAGGTTCAATCCAACGTTCTTCTAAATAAAGTTGAATAATGGCAATACATTGTAAAAGTTGCCAAGGAATTTGTTCTGGTAAAGGTGCTGACCATAAAGGTTGATTTTCCCCACAGATAAAACGCATATCAGCAGCTTCGCCTCTCCTCCCACTGCGTCCTAAACGTTGTAAAAAACTCGCCACAGACAAAGGCGACTCTAACTGAATTACTCGCTCTAAATGACCGATATCTATACCTAATTCTAAAGTTAGTGTAGCCGCAGTTACCGCAGGCTTTTGGGGTTCGCGCATCGCATTTTCGGCCGCTTGGCGTAAGCTAGCAGATATACTGCCATGATGTACATGATATATATCTGGTAATGCTTGTTCTGTGGCTATTCGGCGTAATGATGCGATGACTGATTCAGTTTGGGTACGATTGTTAGCAAAAATTAAGCATTTACGAGATTTGCTGAGATTAAAAATATATTTCTCGTAAGCTGTAGACTCTAATTCATCAATTTCACTATCAAGATAAAAGTGTTCTATAGCTAACTTAATTTGCCGTTTTGCGGCGGTGATATTGGGAGTAATTACAGGCTTGTCAGTTCCAGAACTTAACCACTCTTCCGCCATTACATAGTTACCCAGGGTTGCTGATAAACCAATGCGGCGGGGTTGGGTATTTGTAACCTTGGCTAAACGTTGTAATTGGCAAATAATCTGACAACCACGTTGAGAACCCATAAAGGAATGGATTTCATCAATGATCACAAATCGTAAATCACCAAATAAACGGATTAAATCATGATGTTTATTAATTAATAGGCTTTCTAAAGATTCCGGTGTAATTTGCAGAATACCTTGGGGATTTTTGATGAGTTTATTTTTGCGACTTTGGGCTACATCTCCATGCCAGTGATATGCTGGGATATCTGCTGTTTTTAGCAAGTCGTTAAGGCGTTCAAATTGGTCATTAATTAAGGCTTTGATGGGACCAATATATAATACGCCGATGCTATTAGCGGGTTTTTCATGTACTAGAGTTAAAACTGGTAAAAAAGCTGCTTCTGTTTTTCCCGCCGCAGTTGCTGCCGCAATTAGCAAATGAGAATCAGTGTTAAATATAACTTCACACGCCGCTATTTGTACTGGTCTTAATTCAGTCCAGTTGTGAAGGTAGATGTACTCCTGGATAAAGGGTGCAAGTCTGGAAAAAGTCATTAGTTATTATTAGTCATTGATTATTGGGAAATTACCGTCTTTTCTCCCCTGCGCCCTGCACCCTGCACCCCTGCTTCTTTCCCCACTCCCTACTCCCCACTCCCTTTTGCCAGAAATTTCTCCACACTCCGCACAAATATTTCTACACCCATTGCTAAAGCGGTTTCGTCAAAATCAAATCGGGGGTGATGATGGGGATAGGCTAAATTTTTCTCAGGGTTGGCAGATCCCAGGAAGAAGTAACAACCAGGCACTTCTTGTAAGAAAAATGACATATCTTCACCACCCATTGTTTGGCATTCTGGGACAATACCCATAGGGGTTTCAATCACTTCTTCTGCTACTGACCTGACTAGTTCCGCTATACTTGCATCATTGATGACTGGTGGATAAAGACTCCAGTATTCTAAGTCATATTTTGCACCATGACTTTGACAAACTCCGGCGATGATTTGCTCAACTCTTTGGTTAAAAAATCCTTTAAAATTAGGGTTGAAATACCTGATAGTACCACTCATGCGGGCTTTATCGGCAATGATATTCAGCTTGCTGCCGGCATGAAGTTCGCCCACTGTCACGACGGCTGAATCAATGGGGTTAACGTTACGGGCGACAATTGTTTGTAGGGCATTGACAATTTGGGCGGCAACGACGATAGAATCAATGGTTTGATGCGGCATAGCACCATGTCCACCTTTACCCAAAATGGTGCAGTTAAAGCATTCTACAGATGCCATTAAGGCCCCAGCCCGGACACCAACTGTCCCCAATGGTAAATTATTCCATAAATGTAAACCGATAATTGCATCCACATCAGGGTTTTTCAGTACCCCGGCTGCAATCATGGGTTGTGCGCCCCCTGGCCCTTCTTCGGCGGGTTGGAAGATCATTTTCACCGTTCCGCTAAAGTTGTGCCGATGCTGATGTAAATAGTAAGCTGTACCCAGTGCGATCGCAGTATGTCCATCATGTCCACAAGCGTGCATGACTCCATCATGTTGCGATTTATAGGGAACGTCATTCAGTTCTTGAATTGGCAAAGCATCCATATCAGCCCGAATTGCCAATACTTTTTCCGCACCGGGTTTATTTCCTTTAATAATAGCCACAATACCAGTTTGAGCTATACCAGTTTCATGCTCAATTCCCCATGTTTGCAACTGCTGGGAAACCAACTCAGCTGTGAGTTTTTCTTTAAACCCCAACTCTGGTTTTTGATGCAGTCGTCGTCGCCACTCTACCAATCGCGGTTGCAACGAGCGAATTTCCAGACGAACGCGAGATAAATCTACAGAAGAGTTGGGAAAAGTGGAAACCATGATGAAAATAAGCTCGTTTCAGTAAAGCTAACTGAGGATATTTTCCCAGTTTAATCCTTCCCAAAGAGTTCAGCGCACATAGTTATAGCAGGGGGGAGTGTGGGGAGTGTGGGAGGTGTGGGAGGAAAGATTTTTAGTTTCCAATACCCAGTCCCCAATACCCAATACCCAATCCCCAGTCCCCAATCCCCAGTCTCCAGCTACGCATCGGCGGTTAACCTTTCCCAATCCAGGTTAGATGCTACTTCCGCGAGTTTATCTAAGTCTTCTAAATTATCTAAATAAGGCAAACAACCCAAAACAGGTATATTGGTCAGAGATTGAATTAAATCTGATGGTGTCCAATCCGCGATTTCCGCCTCTGTACGGGGTTGTACACAGTTAAGCACAATACCTTTGAGATTCACTTTCAATTGCCTGGCTAATGCCACATTTGCTACAGCTTGCGCGATCGCACCTAATCGGACTGGGACTACTAATACTGTAGGTAAACGCCAATCACCGGCTAAATCCGCCACCGTCAACTCATCAGTAATCGGTGAACCTAAACCACCTAAAGCTTCTACTAAAACGAAATCACGCTGCGATCGCAATTTAGAAAAAGCTTGCCAAACCACCCCCAAATCCACGGTACGATTTTCCTTAGCGGCAGCGATGGGAGGGGCGAGGGGTGCATCAAAATACAAAGGTGTAATTTCCTCAGCAGATTGTTGTAAAGAAAATAACTTTTGATATAATTGGCGATCGCCTATCCCCGACTGAATCGGCTTCATAATTCCCCAAGTACGCTGGGGGTAATACTTTTGGAAATAGGCAGCCAAAGCCGTAGTTAAAACAGTTTTACCAGCCTCAGTATCAGTACCAGTAATCAGTAATGTATTCAACAATCGAAAGCACTCCTCTTTGATTTCCTTTGGCGTTCAACATTGCTTTTTTCCACTCCCCACCTATTTTTAGAGGATGTTTGAAAAGTATCGGGCGAATATAATTCGCTACTACACAAACGAAGTCCGCCTGCGCGGACTAACGGTAAATCGATCTTTTTGAACCCACGAAGGTGGGTTTTGTCTGTGTAGCCGCGACTTCTAGTCGCCAAGGTAAGTAATAAATTAGACTTTTCAAACATCCTCTTATAGAGATTCACACTCACCTTTAGTCACATGGTGGCGATAGCGAAACATAGCTTCTAACTGGGCTTGTATTAGCCAACCACTGATAAATTCCACAGTGCTTCCCCCAGGCATAGAAAAAGCAACAACATCAGTTAATTTAGTTTTACCATTTTCCGGCTGAAATTCATGGCGATGTACCCAAGAATCAAAAGGCCCAGATATGAGTTGATCAATAAATAGGCGATTTTTTTCGCATTCAATGTGACGGGCTAACCAAGTTAAAGGTAATGGCCCTAGAAACAGGCGAAATTCCGTAATAGCGCCCACTTCCAGCCCACCTTCCCGACGTACTACTTTCACCGGTTGCCAAGGTGGGTTAAGAACTTGCAAAATATCTGGTCTTTCGTGGAATTTCCACACTACTTCTACTGGCGCATTAATGATTGAGGAATGTTGAAAGTGCAGCATGGAAAGAACAACCTAAAATCTAGCCTTCGCAATCAGTATTAATCTCAATTTCTAAAGTATCTTCATCAACCGATACATATAAAATATTCGGGTTGCAGCAAACTTGACAATCTTCAATATAAGATTGTTGTAACCCCGCACTTAAATCGATAAAAGTTAAGTTGGGTTCGCCGCAATAAGCGCAGTAGTATTCAGCAGTATTTTGCATTCAATGGCTGTAGTTCTGGGGGTGTGGAGCGGAAATGAGTTGTAGCTTCCGCTAAGTGCTTTAGTAGTGTAGACTGTGGCAGAGGCCCTTGCAAGTGATGCCAAGGTAATGTTTGCTCTGTTGACCAGTGGCTGTGAACGTAATACTCTAAGTCTGGTATTTGTCCTTTGAGTTGTTTAAAAGCTCGTTTGTAGCTACCTAAAGAATCACCAAACTCACGAGTTAATTCTAACAGTTGCGACAGTCGGCGATCGCCTCTAGATAGCAAAGCCTGGATAATTGACCAATTATAGCTTTCTGGGCGAAATTCTATTCCCTGGGGTTTTAGCTGTTTTTGCAGCATCTGTAACCGTTTTTCCGCTTGACGATTTACCCCAAACCATTGAAATGGCGTGTGTGCCTTGGGAACAAATGTACTACATCCAAAAGTTAACCGCAAACCGGGGGCGGCTTTTTTAATACTCCGCATCATCGCCACAGTTTCCTCTAAATCCTCTGGTTCTTCACCGGGGATACCAGCCATACCGTAGAGTTTTAAAGCTTTTAATCCTCCAGCCTTGGCATTGATGGCAGCTTGGATGATTTGATCATTATCCAGCTTTTTATTCACGATTTGGCGGAGTTTATCAGAACCACTTTCTACAGCAATAGTAAGCGATCGCGTGTCTCGTTTCGCCAAAGTTTCAGCTAAATGCACAGTTACGGTATTAGTTCGCACCGAAGCAATACTCAAACGCACATCATCATATTTCGGCTGACTAATATAATCTAACAAAGCCTCAAACTCTGGGTGTTGAGTCACCGAAGCCCCCAATAAACCCAGACGGTTTGTGACAGCTAAACCTTTTTCAATAGCCGGAATTAACGACTCTTCCAGGCTGGCTGTTCTAAAAGGTAAAGTCAGATAACTAGCCATACAAAAGCGGCACATTTCCGGACAACTCCGCACCACTTCCACCATATAAATATTTTCCCAAGCCGCTTTTTCCGTCACCACAGTCGAAGTAGATAAAGTATTTCCTCGGTAAGTTTGCTTCTCCACCACGGCGGGAACCTCTGGGAAAATCGGTTTAATTGACTTCACCTCCCCATCTGGGGCGTGATATTCCACCGCATACAAACTGGGAACATAAATTCCGGGGACTTGCGCCAATGCTTGCAATTGAATTTCTCTAGAAGCGGTTCTGACTTCCTTATAAGTCTCAATAAAATTCGGTAACAGATGTTCTCCATCACCCAATAAAATCACATCAAAAAAGTCTGCAAAAGGTTCAGGGTTAGCAGTGAGAACCGGGCCACCACCAAAAACTAGAGGATGAGAATCATCACGAGAAGTCGCCCTAATCGGAACTTCTAGAGATTCCAATAAATTTAAAATATTGCCATAATCCAGTTCCCAGGAAATAGAAAACCCTAAAATTTCCGGATTTCTGGGTAATTGTTCTTGAATATCAGTAAATAAGCGACTCACCTGCACATCTTCCCGCATCGCCAAAGTTGCCCATACCACCTGATAGCCGAGGCTAGTAATACCCACCGTGTACTCATTAGGAAAGGCGAAAATTAGCGGGATAGCATCACTATTAGGAGTTGTGGGGGTGAATAATAGGCGTTCCGAGGCAAATAAGGTCATATTAATTCGTAATTCGTAATTCGTAATTGAGAAGTTGGATAATTGGTTTCAATGGGTGTGTGATAGAAAAATGGTTATCTATATTTAATTTTAAGCCATAGAATTATGAAGTTGAAAAATAAGGTGAAGCTGTTAGCCAGAATAATTGGTACAGATTTGAGAACAATTCCATATATTAACCATAAGAAAAGACCACTAATAAATGTAATTAGCATCAAGTAAGACACATCTTTGGCTGATTTGCTTTGCCATGTTTTCCACATTTGGGGTAGAAAAGCACTAGTTGTTAAAGTAGCAGCACACAATCCTAATATTGTGATCAATTCCATATTGGCAGAGATACCTGGGAAATATATAGCAATTATATCTAAGTTACGAAAATAATTTTTAAACGCACCGGCAATATGTCAAATTGCAGTGATGTTTAATTATTACTTTTTAGCTGTAACTGGGATTTTCTACAATCTAATGTTTTCTATATATGTTAACCATTTATCAAAATGCTGACACTGTTGACGAATTATATCTAATCCCATATCTATGGCAATTAGAGATCGATGTAAGGGTTTATTATAGCTAGGACAACAACTGATAATTCTTTTTGATGGTGCTGTCATCGGACTATCATTGATATGTTCCGGTGAAGGAAAAAAATCACGCTCACGCTGTAGCTTGTCTACTATGCTTTGATCAAACCATTCCTTAAAAGCATTGGGATTACTGTACAATAGTCCCTCAAATTCATGCAGTATTAAGTTGGGAATAAGGTTTTGATGTCCAATATCTTCCCTCATTGCTTGTTCCAGATGTTCAGCTTTTGTGAATGGGTCATTAGTATTTGGTAAAGAATCTTTTCCAGGAAAGTCTTTTGGTAATGCATACAAATCAAACATTGTCGTGACCAATGCAGAACTATCTTCTGAGCATTTTATATGCAATTGCCTTTTGATTTTCTCGTAGCTGACTATACCACCTTTACTGGTTGAGCTAGTTCGCACCAAGATGGGATTCAGGTAAATATTTTGTCGCTGAAAGTGGTCATAAAGTAATTCTCTCACAAAAGTTTCTTCTGTCTGTCCTTCCACAAAAATATTGACTCGCATCATCGTGAAGGTCTACCTCCCAGGATGTTCTTTTTCCATAACTCTCCTAAGCTGTAGTCTTCTAACCACTCATGCAAATCATCTTCATTCAATCTGCGGAGTAATGATTTTCCATCCTCTCTATCCACAACAATTACATCTTTAGCATCAAATTCATTTAGCAATTCTACCGATTGAGTGGAAACAATAACTTGTTTTTCTCTAGAATTTGCACGCATTAAAGATGCTAGTACAGTAATTGCATAAGGGTGTAAACCTAACTCAGGTTCATCAACCAAAATGGTTTCTGGTTGCAGATAAATGGGTTGTAAAAATACCGTTGCTAAACAGATAAAACGCAAGGTTCCATCAGAAAACAGATGAGCTTTAAAGGGAATATCTTGACCTTGTTCAAACCATTCTAGTTCTATTACTTCCTTATTTCGTGGAGAAGTTCGTAAACAAAACTCTCCAAAAAAAGGAGCGACGAGTCTAATTGTTTTAATGATTCGTTGATAAGAATCAGGATAATTTTCTTTTAATAAATATAAAAAAGCAGCTAAATTACTGCCATCTGGACGCAGGTAAATATTATCATTAATACTATGTGGTTGCTTCACATAAGCAGTGTCGCTCGTATCATGGAAATGGTAAACCCGCCATTGTCGCATAGCAGGTAATATGTATTCGTCAATTTGAGTTTTATTACCCTGGAAAGCTTTAGTTTCAAAATGACCACTGCCTATTTTACGCCCACCGCCCATCTTCCACCAAAAAGACTCTTCGGAAAACATGAGACGATTATCTTGAGTTGGTTCAAAGGTGGCAAAATATGCGTTGTTGCCAAAGTAAAGCTGAATTTCTAGTTGTTTGGTTTTTTTTCGCCCAAAATGTAAGATTGTATCTGGTCCACCTTGGCGACTTACAAAAAGTTGCAACTGTTCATCAAGTATTTGTTGCACCATGCGAAAAAAGCCGATAAAGTTAGATTTACCAGCACCATTACAGCCAATAAGTATATTGAGTTGAGAAAGCTGGATGTCACATTCGGCGATGGATTTAAAACCCTTTATAATAATTCTTGATAGTTGCTTTTCACTGCTCAAATTTGTCATGAAACAGTCTCCTAATTTTTCTGTAGAGGTGCTTCGAGTTAAACTAAGAAACTGGGGTCAAGAATTTGCTCAATTATAAACAGACATTCAGCCGGAAAGGTTTCTGCTGATATTTGAGTTTCTTTCGCTGCGTCTCGACAAGCACGACGATAGTATTTTTTTCTCCATACTGAATCTTGAAGATAACGCTGTAAACTGGGAGTATCTTCTAAGCAATCTTGAATTTGATTACGGCAGTTAGAAAGGGTACTATCCCAGCTTTTGGTTCGGCGTTTTGGCTGATACTGGCATTTGAGTAAGTGCATTAACAGCACCTGTAAATAGCTGCCGAGTTCTTTCTGTTCACTACGCCCTAAAGCCTCTATTTCCTCTACCAAGTTTTCAATATCTAATTCAGTCCAATGTCCTTTTTTCAACAACTCGGCTTGTTGTTCCGTCCACAGGAGAAAATCTTGTTCATAACCAGTTTCTTGACTCATCCTCAAATTACGAATTACAACACCTGACACTGCCCATGATTGCGTAATAAATGGTCACATAATACTAATGCTACCATCGCCTCAACCATTGGCACTGCACGGGGTAAAACACAAGGATCATGCCTACCTTTAGCGGCTAATACTGTTTCTTCACCTTCTTTAGTAACTGTTTTTTGCTCTTTTCTAATAGTAGCGGTGGGTTTAAATGCAACTCTTAAAACAATATTTTCACCGTTAGAAATTCCCCCTTGAATGCCTCCAGAACGGTTGGTGACGGTGCGAATTTCTCCGTTTTCATCAATATAAAATTCGTCGTTATGTTCAATTCCTGTTAATAGTGTTCCCCCAAAACCGGAACCAATTTCAAAGCCTTTGCTGGCGGGAAGAGACATCACACCTTTGGCAATATCTGCTTCTAATTTATCAAAGACTGGTTCGCCTAAACCTTTGGGAACGTTGCGGGCGACGCATTCTACTACACCACCGATGGAATTACCTTGTCTACCAATTTCTTCTATTAATGAAATCATGCGATCACAACATTCTACATCGGGACAGCGCACAATGTTACTTTCTACTTGTTCTAAGGTAACGGTGTTGGGGTCAATTACCCCTTCTAAGTCTTTAATCCGCTTGACGTAACCGATGACTTCTATATTACCAAATTGACGGAGAATTTTTTTTGCGATCGCACCTGCGGCTACTCTCCCTATTGTCTCACGGGCTGAGGATCTGCCGCCACCTTGCCAATTACGAATCCCATATTTAGCATCATAAGTTGCATCGGCGTGGGATGGGCGATAGGTTTGCGCCATCTCGTCGTAGTCTTGGGGACGGGTATCTTTATTCCGCACCATAATGGCGATAGGTGTTCCCAAGGTTTTCCCGTTAAATACTCCAGAAAGGATTTCGCAAGTATCGGCTTCTTTGCGGGGTGTGGTGATTTTGCTTTGTCCGGGTCGTCTTCTGTCTAGTTCTAGTTGAATTTCTGCGGCTGTAATTTCTAGTTGAGGTGGACAACCGTCAATTATTACTCCGACTCCGCCGCCGTGTGACTCTCCAAATGTTGTGATGCGAAATAAATGTCCGAAGGTATTGCCCATGATGTTGAGGAAAAAAAGTGAGGCTTTTGTATTGTACCGAATGTTATTGCTTTGGTTGAGGGAATTTTGATAACGAACCGCCAAGTCGCCAAGTACGCCAAGGGAGGGGAGAGGGTTTGTTAAGGTTTTAAGTTTGCACTCATTAGGTCTTCCAGGTTTGTGCCTAATTTACGGCAAATTTCATCTACTGGTAAGTCGTTTGGTTCTATTCCAAAGGGGTTTTCTATTTGGTTGGCTATTTCTTCTACCCCTAGTAAAATAAAGCTGATAATGGTGACGATTGGGCCTGTCCACCAGTTTAAATCATATACTAATTGTAAGGGTAAGATTAAGCAATATATTAATAAGACTCGCTTGAGATAAATTGTATAAGCTAAGGGTACTGGTGTTGTTAAAATTCGTTCACAGCCAATGAATCCTTCTACCATTTTATCTAGGTTGGTGTTCATTTCAATTAGTTCTAAGGTAGTAAGAATATTTTGCTTTTCTTGCTGTTTAAGATAATCTCCAATCCACAATACAATTTTCAATGGGGGGCTGTTTGTGTCTTTCAGTTCTAAATATTTTTCTGGTGTGAGTAAGGCTGCTAATTCATTATTTACAGGTAAACGTCGCAGTTTTAATTTTGTGGCGATCGCAAATGCTGTTAACATTTTGATAGCTGCTTTTTTCTGTTGTTGTTCACTGGCTGATCTATCGCTAACCGATAGCCGAATTTTTCTCCCTAAGTTTAAACTATTAATCACAATTGTTCCCCAGATTTGCCGACCTTCCCAATATCTGCTATAGGCTGTATTAGTCCGAAATACCATTAACAAACCTAAAACCAAATTATAGGCGACATTGGTAATTACACTACTAAAAATTGGCTGGGGAAAACCATAACCGTAGTAATGAATTACAGATATGATAAATCCTAAACCACCACATAAAATTAGGCGGGGAAGAATTACTGGGACGACAGAACCTTTAATTTGTAAAGCCACTTCCAACCAACTTGGTTTTTTTACAATCATCTACATATTGCGCTAAGTATTGGCAGAACGACCAAAAAAGCCGCTCTGTAGTTCATTTATTTCTAGAAATTTTATTCTAAATCCCGATGAGTAAAGGATTTAGCATTTACTCCTGTGTAATTAGCCACAATATGACCTTTGCCAGTCATTTGATATTTGTAAGTAACTAATCCTTCCAAACCAACGGGACCACGAGGAGGCATTTTTTGGGTACTAATTCCCACTTCTGCACCGAAACCATAACGGAAACCATCAGCAAAACGGGTAGAACAATTATGAAATACTCCGGCTGCATTTACCATACCAAAGAATGTTTCTACATCTGCTAAATCTTCTGTGATGATAGCTTCAGTATGACCAGAACCATATTCATTAATATGTGCGATCGCATCTTCTATGGAGGCTACAATTTTAATGGCTAAAATCAAATCACTATATTCTGTTTCCCAATCTGTGGCTGTAGCTGGGGTGATTTCTGGTAATATCTCTAAAGTGCGTTCATCACCTTTTAACTCTACATCAACTTTATACAAAGCTTCAGCAACTTTTGGTAAAAACTCTGAGGCTATAGATTGATGGACTAATAAAGTTTCCACCGCATTACAAGCAGCAGCATATTGAATTTTGGCATCAACAGTAACTGTAATCGCTTGAGCAATATCAGCCGCTTTATCTATATATAGATGACAAATTCCCTCGGCGTGTCCTAATACTGGAATCCGCGTATGATCCTGAACAAACTGCACAAAAGAATTGGAACCTCTGGGAATAATTAAGTCTACATATTTATCTAACTTTAACAGTTCTAGTGTTTCTTCTCTAGTAGTTAATAACTGCACCACATCTGAATTAACAGCAGTTGCAGATAATCCTTTTTTAATGGCTTTGACAATGGCTTCACAAGAACGCATCGCTTCCTTTCCACCCTTGAGAATCACACCATTACCGGATTTAATTGCTAAAGAAACAATTTGAATCGCAGCTTCTGGACGGGCTTCAAAAATAATTCCCAACACACCCAAAGGACAAGTTATGCGCTTGAGAACTAAACCTGTATCCAACTCCCGGTGAATCTGCACACTACCCACCGGATCAGCTAGTTTAGCCACATCTCGCACCCCGGCGATCGCATCCCTTAATTTATGTTCATCTAGCTGCAACCGTTTATACAGTGGTTTGGCAATACCTTCAGCAGATGCAGCTTCGCAATCAGCGATATTTGCCTGTAAAATCTCGTCCTGAGCTAATTCTAAGGCTTGGGCGATCGCTTCTAACGCTTGATTTTTCCCTTCAGTCCCCAATAATGCCAACTTACTTGCAGAGGCGCGGGTTTGTTGGGCGATCGCAATTAATGAAGAAGCATCTTGAACAATAGTCATATCACAAAACTTAGCTTTTTCCCCATCCTATCAAGGTTCGCAAGAGGATGAAATAATATACCAATGGGATTATCCGTAAACTTTTGTATTTTATCTGGATTAAGTTTCCGTAATTGTCATGACACAGGTTGGATCTATGGAGTATTAAGGAATAAAATACTACTCCTTCAGAAAGGGTATACTATGTCATTGCAATCTGGATTAGAAGCCTTTCAAGCAAAACGTTATCAGGAAGCGGTGGAATTACTGGAACAATTCAGCCGTAATTGCATAGATCAAAATTCCTCAGATTATCTTTCCGCACAGATGTGGCTAATCAAAGCCTATAAAGCTACGGGGGAAATGGAAAAAGCTACTATCCTCTGTCAAAGGTTAATGGCCAGTGACAACCTCAACGTGCGAACATGGGCAGAAAAAGCCAGTCAATATTTGACTTCCAAAACAGTCAACCAGCCTAATTCTACAGAGTCAGAAAACCAGCCCAAAACGATGGAAAAAGCCGGACGCGCCGCCGCTACAGGTGTAAAAATCGCAATGGGGAGTGTAGGTGGTAACTTAGTTTTAGCTTCTGCTGTCACCATGACCTTGATGTTTGGCATGGTCTTAGTATTAGGCTTAAACTTAGTCTTCATTCTCGGTAGTGACAATCCCTCACAAGGGTTATTCTTCGCCATTACCATCACCATTCTCTTTAATATCGCCGCCTTTTTCTTTTCTCCCTGGTTCATGGATATCACCCAAGGCTGGCTGTACCAGAGACGCTGGGTAGACTTAGCAGAAGTAGAAAGCCTCAGCCCAGAAACAGGGAGAATTATTCGTCAAATCTGCCGAGATAAAAATCTCAAAACCCCCCGGTTAGGAATCATTGACGACCAAAATCCTACCGCTTTTACCTATGGTTCCTTACCCAACAGCGCCCGGTTAGTAGTCAGTCAGGGACTTTTCACCTACTTAGATGATGATGAAATTGCTACCGTTTACGCCCATGAACTAGGACACATCGTCCATTGGGACTTTGCTGTAATGACCGTTGCATCTACCCTCGTCCAGATTTGCTATCTAATTTACTCCACAGCTAGGCGCTTGGGTCGTGGCGGTGGCGATAACAAAATTAAAGGTGCGGCGCAAAATGCAGCTTTCATGGCTTACGTGTTTTATATTGTCGGAACATATTTATTACTCTACCTCTCCCGCACCAGAGAATACTTTGCCGACCACTTCGCCGCCGAAAGTACAGGGAACCCCAATGGCTTATCCCGCGCTTTGGTGAAAATTGCCTATGGAATTTTAGAAGAAGGGACACGAGAAAAAGAACCTAGCAAGCTGATTGAAGGTACTCGCGCCTTGGGAATTTATGATGCTAAAGCCGCAACATCCACCGGAACCGCCTATAGAGTTGCATCTGACCCCAGCAAAATTGGACGGGTATTTTTATGGGATATGTTTAACCCCTGGGGCTGGTGGATGGAATTAAATTCTACTCACCCATTGACAGGTAAACGGGTTCGTGCATTGAGTACCTATGCCGAACAGTTAGGTTTACCAACTGAATTTGACATGGGAAGAGTCATCGGCGAAGGTAAAACTCTGAATAAACAGAAGTTGTACGGTAACTTCTTCTTAGACATAGTTTTATACTGTGGGGAAACTATTGGTTTCTTCGCTGGCTTGGCAATTGGTATCATCTTGTTAAACCCAAGTTTAATCATAGGTGCGCCATTGATCGGCTTAGGTATAGGAATCCTGATCAAAACCTTAGTCACCTTCCCCAACTACCAGCAAGCACCAGCCACCGACGTTCTCACCTTAATGTCCGACCCCTACGCTAGTCCTTTACGGGGAAAACCGGCAAAACTATCAGGTTCACTGATTGGGCGGGGTGACGCTGGTTATAAATTTGGTTCCGATTTAAAAATCCAAGACCGTAACGGTATGCTATATCTGCGCTACAGTTCCCGCTTTGGTCCCATTGGTAACTTCTTATTTGGGATGAAACGAGTCCAAAGCCTGATTGGTCAACAAGTCGGGGCTGTGGGTTGGTTCCGTCGCGGTGTCGCACCTTGGATGGATTTAATTCAACTGGAAAGTGACAATGGCACAATAGTGAATAGTTACCATCGCTTTTGGTCATTCATTATGGGCGGTGGATCGATTATCTTGGGAATATTCCTAGTTGTCTCTGTGAATTTTTAGCACCTCTTGTCTCTGTGGTCAAATCAATGATTTTTCAACGGAGACACCAAGGCGGAACAGAAAAAACCAATACACCTAAGTCAAGACCGTTACAATGAAATTATAAAACTATCACTGCTCTTTGGCTAATTGGGCTTTAGCCTGCTGCCAGAGAGACTCAATCTCATCCAAACTGTAATCAGCAAGGGGGCGATCAATAACCGCCTCCATTTTTTGTAACCTCTGCACAAAGCGTTGATTTGTCCCCTGTAACGCTGCACTAGGGTCAATATTATGCCAACGCGCCAACTGCATCACTGCAAATAATAAATCACCCAACTCCGCTTGTTGACGTTCCGGGGTTTCCTCAGCCACAGCTTGTTGAAACTCGCCCAACTCCTCATGAAACTTCGCCCAAACCCCGTCAATATTTTCCCATTCAAAGCCGATATCCGCCGCCTTTTGGGAAATCTTCATCGCCGCTATTAACGGAGGAAGAGTGCGACTATAACGATCTAACTTAGCACTGAATTGATGCTTCTCTGAAACTTCCCCCTTCTCCTGTGCCTTAATCGCCTCCCAATTTTGGCGAACTTCATCTACACCCGACACCGCCACATCACCAAAAACATGAGGATGACGACGAATCAACTTTTGAGAAATTCCCTTAGCCACATCCTGCAAATTAAACCCACCCGACTCCCCAGCAATTTGGGCTTGAAGAACCACCTGCAAAAGTAAATCCCCCAACTCCTCCTTTACCTCTGACTCATCCCCGCCTTGAATCGCCGCCACCACCTCATAAGCCTCCTCAATCACATAAGGAATCAGACTTTCCGGCGTTTGTGCCAAATCCCAAGGACAACCCCCATCAGGCGATCGCAACTTAGCCACCACCTCAATCAACTCTTCTAAAGCATCCAAACTCTCATCCATAAAAAAACCTCCGCGTACTTCACCGAGAGACTCAGATCCCCGACTTCTTGAACAATTCGGGGATATTTATTTGGGTTCGTGATTTTCACTAAATTTAAGCAAATATTGGGAAAATTAACTAGTTAATATCATGAAAATTTAAATAATTTTTTTTACTGGATTAACTCAATTGTGTCTTCTTTGAGTCATAATAACAAAAATAGTTGCTATTTATACATTAAATCGTGATCGAAACTAAACTGAACTTAAAAAAAGTTGAAACTCCAGTAAATCCAGTAAATCCAATATTTGCCAACCATGAAACTTTTCATCCTCGTTTTGGTTGGTTGAAAAAAGGATTTGATGCGGTGAAAACAAATTCGGGAATTTTCTTACAAGATGATGCACCTGTCCGTTTGGGTGTGGGTAAGAATATGGTACGCTCTATGCGTTATTGGTGTAATGCTTTTAACATTATTGATAAAAATAATTCCCCAACAATTTTTGGTGAGCAACTTTTGGGAAACAATGGATGGGACCCTTATTTAGAAGACCCTGCATCATTATGGTTATTACATTGGAATTTGTTAAAACCTACTTGTGAAGCTGCTGCTTGGTATTATATTTTTAATATATTTCGGGATTCAGAATTTACAAAAGCAGATATTTTAGCAGGACTGAACGAGTATATAGACAAGTTCACTAAAAATATTGCGGAATCTTCGTTTATAAAAGATGTAAATTGTATTTTACGAATGTATGCTTCACAAGATTTTATGGGCAATAATAGCCCCATTGAAGATTCTATGGATTGTCCTTTTAATGAACTTGGTTTAATTCGTACTTTTGGTAAGAATTATCAGTTTAAAATTGGAACTAAAACGAATTTACCAGCAGAAATTATAGTTGCTGCTTGTTTGGAATATGCGGCTTGGGCAGGTAGTACAAAAACAATTGCTATTTCTCGTTTACTTTATGATGAAGGTAGTCCGGGAATGGTGTTTAAATTAACTGAAAATGTTTTGTATGAAGCTATTGAAACAGTTATTCAAAAGTTTAAGGTGCTAATTCTTTCTGATACCGCAGGGTTAATTCAGTTATCTTTTACTGAAGAACCAGATATTTTAACTCAAGAAGTTTTAGGAAAGTATTATAATTCTTGATACAGCAGATGGGAATTAAAGATGAGCGAACGCAGATGTAGACGCGTTAGCGGCTTCTCGCAGAGTACACAAATGAACGCAGATAACTATAGACTAGGAAATCCTATAAAATAATTAAGTAAAGTTATGACTAACAAAAAATTATCCCATTATTTCACCCTTGAACGTCGCTATACTCGTTCAATTAATTTAGAAAGAGATTTAGAAAGTGTGGAGGCTTTAGAGGGTTATATTCTGACTCAAAGAGCGATTGAATCTCTAGGACGCATTGTTAATACTTTTAATTCTGATGTAGGAAGTAGAGCTTGGACTTTAACCAGTGTTTATGGTACTGGTAAATCTGCTTTTGCTCATTTCATTATTTAATTTCTCTTGCTGCTGGTTCTCAGAGTAGAATGCACAGGACAGCTTTATCTATAGCTGAGGAAGCATTGGGAAGAGAGAGTAATATTTATCAATCAATTCAAGAAAAAACTAATTCTGTAGGATTAATTAGGGCTGTTGCTACGGGACAAAGAGAACCAATTAGTCATACTGTTATTCGGGCTTTATTAATCGGTGTTAATAATTTTTGGAATCTGACTGAGATCAACAATATTAATGTTGTTCAAAAATTGCTAGATTTAGAGATTGAAATTAATGCTGGTAGAGCGGTTGATAGTAAAGAAATTCCTAGTTTGGTTTTAGAACTGGCTCAGGAATCTCAAACGGGGATTTTACTGGTTATTGATGAACTGGGTAAGAATTTAGAGTATGCTTCTCATGAGCAAGGGGCTGAAGATTTATATGTTTTACAACAATTAGCTGAATTACCCAAAGATAGCAAAACTCCTGTTTATATTTTAGGGATTTTACATCAAGCTTTTGCCGAATATGGGCAACGATTAGCTGCTGTTCAACGTAATGAATGGGCGAAGATTCAAGGAAGATTTGAGGATATTCCTTTTGCGGAATCATCTGGGCAAATGATGCGGTTAATTGGTCAAGCAATTGACTCTTCAGCATCTGAAAAAATTAGCTGTGCTATTCATAGTAATGCTCAGGAGTGGTTTCAACATTTGGAATCACAGATTATTGGTGAAGAAGTCACTGATAAGGTGATTGAGGCAGTTTATCCGCTACATCCTTTATCGGCTTTGGTTTTACCAACTCTCTGTCAACGTTATGCTCAAAATGACCGTTCTTTATTTACGTTTTTAACGAGTAGTGAACCTTTATCTTTTCGCAATTTCTTAGAGGAAGTCACGGTTGCTGATGACAGCTTTCCTACTCTGAAATTATATCGAATTTATGACTATTTCATTGAAGCTGCCGGTATGGGTTTAGCTTCTCGTCCTAATTTGCAAAGATGGGTAGAAATTCAAGATTTAATTAGTGATGTTAAACGCTTAGAAGAAGATAGTCTGAGGGTACTAAAAACTATTGGAATTTTGAACCTGATTACTATTACGGGTTCAATGAGAGCGACTAGAACTTTAGTCTGTTTAGCAATGTGCGATTCTCCCTCAGCAGCACAGATTAATTATTGGCAAGAAATTATTGATAAATTGCTGAATCAGAATTTAATTACTCATCGTCGTCAATTAGATGAATTGCGGATTTGGCAAGGTTCTGATTTTAATGTTGATAGTGAGTTATCTAATTATATCGAACAAGAGCGATCGCCTTTAGTAAAACTTCTATCTTTGCACCGTCCTCTCAGACCTTTAGTAGCTCAACGTCACAGTTACCAAAAGGGGACTTTACGTTATTTTGAACGCCATTATTTAGATAAATCCCACGATTTGCAGCAATTAAGTTGTAGTAGCGTTGATGCGGATGGTTTTGTGGGGTATTGGGTAGATGAAGAAATTCCTGATGCTGTTCCTTCCACAACGAGCGATGGTAAACCCTTAGTAATTTTGAGTGCAGCGAATTTAGCTATTTTGAGGATTCGCACCCTAGAATTTGTGGCTTTGAATAATATCAAAAAAACAGCCAAGGAATTACAAACAGATGGGGTGGCGAGAAAAGAGGTAAATTATCGTTTATTAGAAGCTGAACAATCTTTAGATGAAAACCTCAGTCAATCTTTTAGTATTGGGATAAATCAGCGCTGTTGGGTAGAAGGAAAACTCACCAAACTCAATAATGTTACTGATTTTAATAGCAAACTTTCTGATATTTGCGATCAGGTTTATCATCAAAGTCCCATTCTCTGGAATGAATTAATTAACCGTCGAGATTTAACCTCTCAGGGGACAAAAGCTAGACGAGAATTGATTCAGGCTATGTTAGAACATCAAAATGAGGAGAGATTAGGGTTAGAAGGTTATGGTCCCGAAGTTTGTATGTATTATTCTCTGTTAGAACAAACCGGGATTCATCAACAGGAAGATGATTATTGGGACTTTTTACCACCATTAGAAGATTCGGGTTTAAATTCTCTTTGGGAAGTGGTAGAGGATTTTTGTTTATCAGCGACGGAAAAAAGCCAAACTTTTGATTTAGTTTATCAACGTTTAGCCGCACCTCCTTATGGTGTTAAACAAGGTGCAATTCCTGTGATTATAGCGGCGGTGCTGTTATATCACGCTGATGATTTGGGAGTGTATCAAGATGGAACATTTATTCCAGTTTTAGGAACAGAACATTTTGAATTATTAGTCAAATATCCTGAACGTTTTGCAGTTAAGTATTTTGCAGTTTTAGGATTAAGGGCGGAAGTATTCAAGTAAGCGTTCAGGGGGTGTAAAGAAGAAGAAAACAACCCCCAAAATCAAGCAATCAAATTATGCAGCTTTCGACAAGTCAGAACCATCAGAACAAGCAGTAGCTTCTGGAAGCAGAGAAGGAGTGGCTGTACTACCACGAGCAGCAACAAAAGCCTGAGTCATAAACTCCAAAACATTACGCTTTTGGGACTTAAGCGTTGTGACCACAGTCAACATCCGAGCTACAAAATTGCTACCCGCTTCAGTCTGAGAACCGAAACTAGTCCGTCGCCAGATCACGGCGGGACGAATAGCTCTTTCAGCAGCATTATTAGTGGGTTCAACCCCAACAGTTGTCACAAACAACCACATCGCAGATTCAACCTTTAAAAGCTGGCGGCAAGTACGAACAGTTTTGGACAAGGGTGTTTTTTCCCGATAGCTAATCTCATGGTCGGCGGCTTCTTGTAAGGAAACTAGGACTTGCTCCCGAATATCTGTGACTAACTTCACAAATTCATCACGGGACAGAGTACCATCTCGGACTCGATGCCATAACTCAAATAATTTTTCCTGTTGTTTAACCAGTGCAGTTCCTAATTCAGCCGAGACTCCAGGACGTTCCGATATTTTGATAAATTCCCGTCGCAGGTGCGCCCAACACAATTGCCGACGTTCTAAGTCTACCCAGTTGTAAGCACCATGACGGTCGGAGTTTAAAATTCCATTGAAGTTTTCACCCAATAAATTCTTTGCCCCTTGGGTACAACGGGTGAGGGCTATTTCAAAAAATGTCACTAAGGGCGTAACTGCAACCCATAACCAAGCTTTTCTCTGTTCAGGATTAAACCCGTCAATATTTCCTTGATTAAAGCTGGTTTCATCGGCTCCGACGATGTTTGCGTTTTGAATATATCGTTTGGCTTCATCTACGCAGGCTGCCACTGAGTTGCTCGCTTCGAGCCTGAGTTTGTTGACGGTTCCCAACGATATTGAGATTCCAAACACCTCTTGCATGGCACTTTGTACCATTCTTTGACTATTGCGATATACTCCACTCAGCAATGCTACTAGAGCTACTACTCTTACCCCGTAACCACTTGGGTTCACATCGAATGGTAATATGGCACGGGTCTTTGTGCCACATCCAGTACAGGTCAATTGATGCAAACGATGCTCTATGATTATGGGACTGATGGGTGGTATTTCTACTATCTGGTGACGATAGGGGTTTGTATCAACTCCAGTCAGGGTGGCTCCACAATTTGCACATTCTTCTGGATGATGGTTTATTACTTCGCTACATTCTTCGATTGGGTATAAATCTCGGCTCTTTCCTTTGTGACCTGGCTGTCCCCCTCGCTTTTTACCGCTTTTGTGTTTTGCAGGCTTTTTTCCAAATCCCGGTGGGTCACTTGATGGTGGTGATGATGAGTTAACCGAAGTCCGATTAATTTTTTCTAATAATTGTTCTTGAACTGTCAGGACTTGAGTTAATTTCTTTGACTGTTGTTCTATTTGCTGCGCCATCTCCTCCACCAGTTTTTTGACGCTGGTTGGAGTTTTTCCCCAATCTTCTGGGGGTATCTGTTCTAAGTGATTGACGCAAGTAAATTCCATGTCACTTAATTTATCAGATTTTGGGGGGAATTTTTGGCTATCTCTCTACTACCCCCCTGAACGGTTACATCTTTACTAGAAGATGGAAAAACTATTACACAACTTAAAGAAGAACTAGAACAAGAAGAAGATCCAAAAAGTTCACTTATAGTTATTGCTGATAAAATTAATAGCCAACTCAGTTTTATTCGTGGTTTCATTAAAGCACAGACAAAAGGCACTCGTACCCCCCCCAAAGCGCCATGACCTTAACACACCAGAAAAAGTAGCCACAACTATCACCCAAGAACGTAAATTACAAGGTCATAAAGGCAAAAGTGATGAAGATGAACAATTACCAAAAGAAGAAAGAAAACAAGTTATTAAAGAAACTTTAAAAGAAGAAGGGGTTGCTGAATCACAAGCAGAATTATTAGCAGCAACAACTGTAGATGATGGCTTAAAATATACTTTTGCCCAATCTGCCCTTGATAGTTCCGCTTTTTTCTCCGTCAAACCTAGAGGTGGCGCAATTATTGTTACTTTGAACACCAATCATCCGGCTTATCAAAACTTAGTAGAAATTTTAGAAGAGGATGTAGATAAAGCCGATATAGATACTTTACGTTCAAGGTTAACTAACTCCTTAGATGGGTTAAAATTACTATTAATGGCATGGGCTAGATATGAAGATGAACAGCCTGAAGGAAAACGTAAAGATCATGCCCAAGATACTCGCGTTGATTGGGGGAGAGTTGCCAGAAGATTTTTAGAGAATGAGTTATGATGAAAACTCCCGCAGAGGCGCAGAGGCGCAGAGAGTTTGGAGAGATTTTATGATAATTCTCTGCGTTACTCCGCGTTACCTTTGCGTACCTTTGCGTTTAAAAAAATGACTAGACAAGAAAAGATAATTTATCTTGATTATCATGCAACTACTCCCGTTGATTTGAGAGTAGCAGAAAAAGTCATGTATTATATGACTACTGCTTTTGGTAATGCCAATAGTGTAGATCATATATATGGAGATGAAGCAGCAAAAGTTGTTAAACAAGCCCGTCAACAAATAGCCGAATTAATTAATGCTTCCCCCAAGGAAATTATTTTTACCTCTGGTGCAACGGAAAGTATTAATTTAGCAATTCAAGGTTATGTTTCCCAACAAAATCACTCATGCAAAATTATTGTTTCTCCTGTTGAACACAAGGCGGTTTTAGATACTTGCGCTGCTTTAGCGAAAAAAAAGTTAGTGGAAATTGTTTGGTTAAAGGTTAATCAACAAGCTCAAATCGATTTAAACTATCTGGAAAAAGTCTGCGCTGAAGGTGCTTCTTTGCTGTGTGTGATGGCTGCTAATAATGAAGTGGGTACAATTTATCCTACTGCAAAAATTGGTGCGATCGCATCTTCCTACAATATTCCTTTCTTATGTGATGCTTCTCAAGCAGTGGGTAAAATTCCTCTCAACTTTCAAGACTGGGGTATTACCTATTTAGCTATTTCTGGACACAAACTTTATGCGCCCAAAGGAGTTGGTGCATTAGTCGTGAAAAAAGGTCATTACCTGCAACCTATCATATATGGTGGTGGACATGAACAGGGAATTAGATCAGGTACGCTGAATGTCCCCGGAATCGCTGGTTTAGGTGAAGCTTGTCACTGGAGACGCTTGGAGATGGAAGCAGATGAACAGGCGATCGCACTTATGCGAAACCAACTCCAAAACTTGCTACAATCACAAATACCTGGCTTAGTAATTAACGGAGACTTAAACAACCGTTTATCAGGTAACTTACATATTTCTATCCCAAATATTCCTAATAGTGCGATTATTGCGAGAGTTCGCCATCAATTAGCCATTTCTACAGGTGCGGCTTGTTCTTCCGGTATTGTTGCACCCTCTCACGTTTTACAACAGGGTTAGCGCGTCTCAAACCCTATTGACAGTGGGATTCTAGGAGAGGATTGA